>WTGT01000095.1:4862-6357 GCA_011523445.1 Paracoccaceae bacterium | reverse complement strand
GCAAACAATGCTGCAACTGCGGTTACAAATAGCTTTTTAGACATACATGTCCTCCTTGATAATTAAATTATACTTATAGAGCCATTCTGGTATACAATATACAGAGAATGAGTCAACCGGAAAGAGTTATCTTTATTTCATTCAATCTGGTTTTGTTAATTGTCTAGTGGTTCCTTTATTCTAGCATCCCATCGGTTAAATTATACTTATGAGTTTTGCTTTGGATGATTACTCTTCAAAGGTTTTACCTAGATATCATTTTCCTTGTTTAAAATCATGAATTTTAAATGTATATGACTTCCTGCTGCAAAAGCATTGAACAGAATACAAGATTAGGCTCAAACTATTGCAATGGTTAAGAATATGACGGGCACTTTGAAAGATAAATCCATTTTGGTAACGGCTGCTGCAGCCGGTATAGGCAAGGCTGTGGCACTTGAATCAGCTCAGGAAGGGGCAATGGTTACAGCTGTTGATATTGACATGGCCGGGTTGGAAAAAATTGCTTCAGACAATATCACGACAATGAAACTTGATGTAACCGACCAAACTGGAATTACCCGATTGGTCAACACCAGCGAACCCTTTGATGGTATCGTGAATGTTGCGGGGTATGTCCATCATGGAAGCATTTTGAATTGTGATCCGGACTCATGGAAGAAGTCATTTACTCTGAATGTTGACAGCATGTTCTATATCTTGAGGGTTGCCATACCAAAAATGATCCAGAATGGAGGTGGATCGATTGTAAATATTTCTTCGGTAGTTTCCTCGATCAAGGGTTTTCCAGACAGGCTGGCATATGGTTCCTCAAAGGCCGCCATACTGGGTTTGACCAAATCCGTTGCTTGTGATTTTATCAGTCAGGGTATACGCTGCAACGCTGTTTGTCCTGCTACCGTGGATACACCCTCGTGGCGTCAAAGGTGTGAGGAGCTGGGTAAAACCATGGGTAGTTACCAGCAAGCAAGGGAATATTTCGAAATGAGGCAACCCATGAAAAGAATTGGAACTGCTGAAGAAGTCTCTGGGGTTGTTAATTTCCTGCTCTCAGACAGGGGGGCATTTATAACCGGACAATTTTATAATGTCGATGGCGGAACCATGATCTAATCATCTTAATCGGCTACAAGGAAGAAAGAAGTGAAACCATGAAACTAGCAAGATTGGGTCCTGTGGGGACAGAAAAACCAGCAGTAATTGATGAGACCGGGAATTATCGTGATCTGTCTTCAATTATTCCGGACATTACGGGCAAAACCCTAGAGGATTTATCATGGGCTGAAGGTTTGGATATAAATTCCTTACCCATTTTTCCTGAAAACACCCGTATCGGACCTTGTGTAGGGAAAATAGGGAAGTTGATTTGTGTAGGTCTGAACTATTCTGACCATGCAGCAGAAACCGGAAATCCCATTCCCAAAGAACCTATTCTCTTCGGGAAAGCAACTTCATCCATTGTTGGTCCCAACGATAATGTCGTCATTCCAAGGGG
>WTGT01000095.1:0-4762 GCA_011523445.1 Paracoccaceae bacterium | reverse complement strand
GGAAAGCAACTTCATCCATTGTTGGTCCCAACGATAATGTCGTCATTCCAAGGGGCTCAACCAAAACCGATTGGGAAGTTGAGCTGGGAGTGGTTATTTCCAGGGAGGCGAAATACGTCAGTGAAGAAAATGCCCTAGAACATGTTGCGGGATATTGTGTCGTAAACGATGTTTCAGAGCGAGAATTTCAGATTGAAATGGGGGGACAGTGGATAAAGGGTAAAAGCTGTGATACCTTTGCTCCGATAGGCCCCTGGATGGTTACCCGCGATGAAATCCCTGATCCACAAAATCTCAAGATGTGGCTTAAGGTAGATGATTTGAGACGGCAGGATGGAAGTACCAAAACCATGATTTTTGGGGTATCAACCCTGGTAAGTTACATTTCCAGATTCATGTCCCTCCAGCCGGGAGATATCATTCCGACTGGAACTCCTCCAGGAGTAGGTCTTGGCTTGAAACCACCCGTGTTCCTTAAACCGGGGCAAACCATGAAACTAGGAATCGAGGGGTTAGGGATACAAACCCAAAAAGTAGTTGCTACCAGTTAGAATTACCAACCTACTTTTTTGTAAGTAGCAGGGTTACCCATTCATCCAGAACTATTCTATCCTCTACACGAAAGCCATGCATATCATAACTCGTTGATAATTGATGTTCCTGATTGAGCATGATACCAGAGAGTATCGCCGCTCCACCATCTTTTAGGTGCTTGTTTACACCCTGAGCCAAACCAACAAGCGGCTTGAGAAGAATATTCGCAATAACCAGATCAAAGGGGGATATTTCCTTGTGGATAGAATGTTCAAATCCTTCGGCAACGGTACAAATTATCTGGCTTTCCATTAGATTGGCCCGGGTGTTTTCAAGAGTTACCTCTACGGCAACTGCGTCATTGTCACTGGCCAGGATTTTGCAACCCCACAAATGGTTGGCAGCCATTGACAATATGCCTGTTCCACAACCGATATCCACGATGGAATCAAATTCGGGGTTCCTGTGATATACTCTTTCCAGCATTTCCAAGCATCCTTGGGTTGTACCATGATGACCTGTACCAAAGGCCATGGATGATGCAATTTCTATGGGAATGGTTCCAGAGGGAGCCTTGCCTTGTTCCTTGTTGGTGTATATCCAGAAATTACCTGCCCTCACCGGAGTCAGATCCCTGTTTACCTTTGCCACCCAATCAGTATTTGGCAATCTGGAAACCTTGAAGGGCTTGAGACCATACAATTTCTCAATCAATGAGATGGCAATCTCATCCGGGTTGGTATCGAAATAGGCCGAAACCTCCCATAGGTTGTCCCGCTCATCAATCTCGATGGTAGCTACCCCTATAGGTTCTGGAACAATTCTTTCGAGAGCATGCGTTACTTCGTATGCTTTACCCTCACCATATAACGAAGTAAATATCGAAAAACAGGTTGGTTGGGGGTTTTCAGAGTTCAATCCAATATATCCTAACCAATCGGGCAGGCCAGACCTGTTCCCCGGAGACCACAATATCCACCTGGATTCTTGGCCAAGTATTGTTGATGGTAATCCTCTGCAAAGAAATATTCGGGTGCTTCAACCACCTCGGTCGTTATTGTTCCTAACCTTCCGGATACAAGGATTTCCTGATATGCTTCCCTTGTATCCTCCGCACATTTCTTTTGTTCGGCATCAAAATAATATATTCCGGACCGGTACTGGGTACCAATGTCATTACCTTGCCTCATACCCTGGGTCGGATCATGATTTTCCCAAAAGACCTTGAGTATATCCATAATACCTATGATTTCTGGTAAATAGATAATGCTCACGACTTCGTTATGACCAGTCATTCCGGAACAAACTTCCTTGTATGTTGGGTTTGGGGTAAAACCACCGGCATATCCTACCGAGGTTACCCAGACTCCCTCCTTCTTCCAAAACAATCGTTCTACTCCCCAAAAACACCCCATTCCCAGTATTATTTGCTTGGAGCCTTCTGGATAAGGACCTTTCAAGGGCCTTCCGGTTACAAAATGCTTCTCAGCAGTGGGTATAGCAGTAGTTCGACCTACGAGTGAATCTGCCCTGCTTGGTATATCCGTTTTTTTAAACAATGAAAACATGTAGCCTCTCAAAAATCCAGGTCGGTAAATTCCGATTACTCCTATTATAAATCCATATTACAATTTTAGGCACATAGTAACTTATAATTGTTTTCCAAATAGCCTTTAAATTACTTGGTTAAGCAAGGTAAAGGGAATCACATATTTCCAACTATGGCATATCCAATTTGCATTGCCAGAAATAAATTCATTCCATTTGATTTAACTACTGATCCTAGTTTCCTTAATTCAGTATAGTTTCTTTTCCTGGTGAAGGTTGCCTGGGTATCAAAAGGGACAAAATCAAGGAGACAATGGCCATGGCAGCTGCAAGGACAAATACGTACTGAGGTGCAATGATCCATATATATCCCAAGAGTGCTGGCAGAAATACTGCTGCTATGTGATTGATCGTGAACGCAACTGCAGCCGTCGGCATTATATCTGCCGGGTCACAGATTTTTTGAAAATAGGTCTGTAAAGCAAATGCGAGGGCGAAAAAAACATTGTCCAAAACAAACAGAAAACCGGCAATCAGAAATCCCCACCCAAAATAATAAATTCCTCCATAAGCCAAAAATACGAGGGTCAGACCTATGTATTCAAAAGCAAGGGTGTTTCTTTCACCAAATATATTGACGGCCTTTCCCATTATCGGTGCAAAAATCATGTTTGCTATGAAATTGATGATAAAGAGACTGGTTACCTCATGAACTTCAAAACCGAACTTTTCGACCATCATGAAGGCCGCAAAGACCATAAATATCTGTCTTCTGGCACCTGACATGAATTTCAGTGCATAATATAACCAATATCTTTTCCTAAGTACCATCCTGGCTTTTTGGGGATTTGGAGTTTCAAACCTTGGGAAGGCTAGATAACAATAAACAACAATGATGAAGGTTATCACGCCAGACACCATGTAAATACTGTTGTAGGAAAAATCCAAGAGCTTCCATCCTCCCACAACAAACAGATAAGCTACCAGCGATGCTCCTGATCCAACCGAAACGAGCCAACCTATCGTTTGTGGTGCCTTGTCCTTTGGAATCCATTGCAACTGCAGGGATTGATTGATTGTTTCATAATAGTGGAAACCTATGGAGCTGATTATGGTTGTAATCAATATGCCTTGATAGCTGGGAAACCAAGCCACAACAGCAATGGCTGCAGCCATGATTGCCAAGGATAGTAAGGCCAAGAATTGTTCACGGATAAAAATGATGAGTGCAATGACCCCCACGGCCAAAAAACCCGGTATTTCCCTGACGGTATGCAACCATCCGATTTTGACCCCGTCGAAATTGCCAACCTCAACAACAAAATTGTTTAGGAGTGCATTCCAGGTAGAAAAGCCAAGGGGCAAAGCTATCGCCATTAAAACCAGCAGAAAAACCGGTTGTTTCCAGAAAGGAAGGTTTCTGGCCTCTGCCAACAACATCCTATTCAAAATTATACCTTTGGTTATTTGACTCGTAATTGGCGGGAACTGTTGTTCCAACCAAGACCATCACCTTAAATGAGTCTATCAATAAGGAAAAGCAATTTGTAATCCCCACATTGGGGATTGAAATAAAATACCGCTGATGGGTGGGGAGTTTCCTAGTTTTTGGCGTAATATTCAACAACCAGATTTGGTTCCATTATCGTAGGATAAGGAACATCCTTCAACTGGGGAACCCTGATAAATTTTGCCTTCAGGTTTTCAATATCAACTTCGATATATTCAGGAATTTCTCTTTCCCGGTTATCAATCGCATCATCCACGATAATCAGTTGTCTTGATTTTTCCCTGACTTCAATTTCATCCCCTTCCTTGACCCTGTAGGAAGGAATATTCACTTTCTTGCCGTTAACCAGAACATGTCCATGGTTGATGAATTGTCTGGCTGCGAACATTGTAACCACAAATTTTGCCCTATAAACAACTGCATCAAGTCGTTGTTCCAAAAGACCAATGAGATTTTCGCCCGTATCTCCCTTCATTCGTTCAGCTTCACCAAATGTTCGGCGGAATTGTTTTTCGGTCAAATCACCATAGTAGCCTTTCAGTTTCTGTTTGGACCTCAACTGAATACCGAAATCGGAGAGTTTGCCTTTTCTTCGCTGGCCATGTTGACCAGGGCCATAGTTTCTTTTGTTGAATGGTGATTTGGGTCTTCCCCAAATGTTTTCCCCCATTCTGCGATCAATTTTGTACTTGGCAGTCGTTCTTTTAGTCACGTCTGGTTTCCTTCTTTTTTCTGAAGGGTGTTGTCCTTTCCCGACAATCAATGTCAGGCGACAGGAATTCTCTTGCGAGATCCACCAACACCAAGGTTAATCTGATTTTGACAAGTGGAAAGTTCACATAAGTTCAGATAAATGTATTTTCAACTTACATATTCAAGAAAATGACAAAGGGCGGGATTCGGATTTTTACTTTTCTACCAGTTTGATATACTGGAACGAGATAAATCATTTGATGCCCTTGATCTTGTATTGCGTACTTTGAAGTTTTTTGAATGAAGACGACAAAAACCATGAATCTCCTCAAGCTGTGTGTTGGAATAAACACCGTCGAGGAATTGGAGGAGTGGCAGAAGGAAAGAAGAAAGAGTGGCGTGTATACCTCCCCCGAGCATGTAACCCGGTTTCGACCAAGGAGATATGAGGAAGTACTGAACGGAGGATCATTATAC
>WTGT01000031.1 GCA_011523445.1 Paracoccaceae bacterium | reverse complement strand
CATCTATGGAAAAAACTTTATCCTGAACACCAAGCCACTCAGCTTTTTCATGAATTTTTTTATCTTCACTTACGAGTAAATCTACTCTTTCTTGGAAAACTTCATTTAATAATACGGAATCATTTTGATCATTCTCGTTTTTATCGAAATCTTCAGAAATGCTTTGGACTTCTGAAGCAAGTGGAGCTACTGTCTTTAATTCAATATAACTATCTAATTTAATATTGAGTGAATTTAGTTTCTCTTTATCCTGATATTTCTGAAATTCATAATGAACTATAGGATGTATACATTTTTCATATCCCGCTTTGTCCAACCATCTGAACAATGTACCAATACTTAGATTTACTGGTTTTTCGGTTTCACGGTGAATAATGATATTTGTATCCAACAAAGCTCTCAATTTTGGCACCTTTCATTTGATTAAGCTTGATAAAATCAATTTCTCTGCCTTTTGAAAATTAATTTGTGAATTACTTGTTTGGGGAATTCACCACAAAAATCCTCCTAAATATGAAAAAAGTTGGTGAATGATAAATTCAGTTTTCCAGGATATTCTATAGCAAATTGATTTGAGCAAGATCTACATGAAAAAGTAATTGGATAAAATGCAAAAATTTAGTTTTGTATTCAAAGGTACCCAATAAAAATTTCAATATTATAATTACTGTTAACCACCACCCTTAAACAACCGTTCAAATCAATTCACAACCCCATATTATCAAGTTTCTTTTGCATCTCTGCCATCTGCTTCTTCAATTCATCCAGTTCCGGGTTGTTTACCTTCGCTTCACTATTTTCCTTCCTTTGGGAAGAGGTTATGAAGGGAAACATCGCCGATAGGATTTCCTTTTGCGATTCCTGAAAGTCCTTCAGGTTTTTTAAGGGATCCGATACGTTCTGGAAATTTTCCATGATCTGGTTCTGGCTTTTGTTTAGCATTTCATAGGATGCCTCAAGAAACTTGGGAACCAAGGCCAGGGTCTTCTCATTGTAGGACCTAACCATGTTTTGCAATGTATCCAGCGGTAAAACCGGCAATTCCCTGGATTCATTCTCGACAATGATCCTTACCATATACTCCCGGGAGAGATCTTCACCTGACACCTTGTCAATGATTTTTACATCGCGACCGGATTTAATGATATCCGATACCTCCTCCAGGGTTGTATATTCGCTGGTTTCCGTGTTGTATAATCGGCGGCTTGCATACCGCTTAATCAACAGTGGTTTTTGACCATCACTCATAACCTGCCTTAATTTTCTGCTGACTAGATTGTCATATGGATATACGTACCGGGAGCAGGTCCCAGATTGCTATCCCCTTGTTTGATTGCACCAACTTCAAGTGACTTGCCGGACCGTGTTGACAGCCATTTTTCCCAGGAAGGCCACCAGGTTTCCTTGTGGTATTCTGCCTTTTCCTTCCATTCATCAAGGGAGGAAGAATTCTTGTCGTTGGTATAATGACCATATTTTATTTTTGTTGGTGGATTGACCACACCGGCAACATGCCCGGATTCGGCCAGGAACAATTTCTTGCTGCGACTCTTCATCATCCTTATACCATTGAAAGAGACTTTCCAATCAACCAGATGATCAGATTCGCAAGCCACGGCTGAAAGAGGCACGGTAATATCCTCCAGAGACAATTTGACACCATTCAGTTCATATTCGCCATTGGTAAACAAATTCTCCCTGATGATGTCATGGAAATATTCCCTCGCCATTCGACCTGGCAAATTTGTTGAATCTCCATTCCAATGCAAAAGATCAAATGCCATGGGTGGTTCCCCTAGCAGGTAACTTCTGATAGCTGGTCCATAAACAAGATCATTTGCGCGCAGATAGGAAAAGGCATTGGCCATGCTCTTTCCAGGTAAATATCCCTTTTCCCCAAGAATCTCATCAACACCATTGATGAAATCATCACCCAGGAAAATACCCAATTCACCGATATCGGTGAAATCTATCAGAGTCGTGAAAAAGGTTGCTGACTTAACCTTATTGGTTTTGGTCTTGCTCATATACGCCAAAGCCATGGCAAGCAGGGTTCCGCCAATACAATAACCTATGGCATTGGTCTCTTTAGAACCGGTATAATTGCATACCTCATCGATAGCTTTTATGCATCCATCTAATGTATAGGTATCCATACCCACATCACGATGGGAACTGTCGGGATTTACCCAGCTTACAACAAAGAGCTGATAACCCTGTTCTACCACCCACTTGATGAAGCTATTGTCAGGACGCAGGTCAAGAATGTAATACTTGTTTATCCAAGGGGGTATGATTACGAGAGGAACTTCCTTGACCTTCTCGGTTGTGGGATGGTAATGAAGCAACTCGAATAGCTCATTCCTGAAAACCACCTTACCTTCTGTGGTGGCAAGATTTTCCCCGACCTTGAAGGCATCAGGGTCACAAAGTGTAACCTGCAAGTCCCCATTGTTCTTTTCGAGATCCCTGACTAGATTTTCCAATCCATTTACCAGTGATTGACCCTCAGTCTTCATAGCCTTGTCCAGAGCCTCGGGATTGGTTGCCAGAAAATTTGCAGGACTCAACATGTCTGTTATCTGCTGTGAAAAGAACTCAATTCTCTTGCGATCACTATTGCTTAAACCCTCGATGTTTTCGAAATAGTTCTTTATCATCTGGGAATTGAGAAAATAATGATCCTTAATGAGTTTGAAATAAGGGGTATCCCAAAGCTCGTTTTTGAATCTCTTGTCCTGATTGGCTGGTTTTGATCCTGCTTCAGAACTGCTCGGGAAATCTACAAGGGATTTCTGGGCTTCCATCCACAGGTTCAGGGACTGCCCCCAATAAGAAACCTGACTTTCGAACAGTTTTGAGGGATTCGATACCATATCATTTAGGGAAGCGAGGCCTGTCCTTGCCATCAATTCCTGATCAGCCTGCATGAATTTTTGATTTTCGTTGCTCTTATTTGAAAGGACCTCAATCAGTCGTTTGCTTAATTCCTCAATCTTTTGAAGATTGTCCTGAAATTTTTCAGATTTTTCATTTTTAGGAAGCATCTTACTTATTCCATAATTCAACCTAGTAACCTATACCTAAATAAGTACCGAATAATCGTACTCAAGATTAAGATTTAAATATTTGGAAGGGATGGGGATGAGAAGCCATTATTCATATGATACAACGGAAAGTACCAGATTAGCCTTTGAATGGATGGGAGCATCCGCAAAAACCTTTTGGTCTTTCCCATATTTTGGTTTCTCAAGCAGCTTCATACCCAAAACCTTTTCCTCATGGGGAAAGGTTGTTGAACGGTCATTCAGCAGAATAGTCGAAAAACCCGATTGGAATATTCACAGTATCGTTTCAAATCATACGGAATACCTAGTTACGGAAGATGTCCTACTGGACAGACCTTTCTGTAAACTTAAGCATTTCCGTGTAATTGATCGTACCCGAATACCTCAAAAGGTCCTGATTATTGCTCCCATGTCGGGGCATTATCCAACTCTATTGCGAAAAACCGTGAGGAGTTTGCTACCTGATTGTGAGGTTTATATCACTGAATGGAAGAACGCACGTGACATACCTGTTTCAGAAGGAAAATTTGATATAGAGGACTTCACGGAATACCTGAAGGAGTTCATCCTGTTCATGGGACCTGATACTCATATAATTTCCGTGTGCCAGCCCGTCCCGCTAACCTTGGCAGCAACAGCCATGATTGCCGAGGATGAGCCGGAGAAACAACCCAAATCCATGATCTTGTTCGGAGGACCGGTTGACCCAAACGCTGCGCCGACCGAAGTCACCGACTTTGGTAATTCGGTCACAATGGGGCAGTTGGAACATTTGTTTATCCAAAATGTCGGTTCAGGATATAATGGTGTTGGCAGGTTGGTGTTTCCAGGAATTATCCAACTCTCTTCCTTCATGTCCATGAATGCCCATAAACATTGCCTGTCCTTCATGAACCAGATTCTTAATACAGCTAGGGGGGAAGCATCAGACCATGACCGCCACAATGACTTTTATGATGAATACCTGGCGGTAATGGATTTGACAGCAGAGTTTTACCTTTCAACGGTTCAAAGAATTTTCAAAAGCCGGGAAATTGCCAAGAACTGTTTTACTGTCAAAGGTCGCAGGGTTGATCTGGGCAAGATTTCCAAAACTGCCGTCAAAATCGTTGAGGGTGAAAATGATGATATTTCGGCACCGGGTCAATGTTCGGTTGCACTGAAGCTTCTTACTGGGCTACCAGAAGGCAAGAAAGCAAGCCATGTGGAACCGAAGGCAGGTCATTATGGCATATTCTCGGGCAAGGTGTGGCTGAATAATATCCGACCCCTGGTTCTGGATTTCATGCGAAAAAATTGATTTCTAATTTCTTATTTCCCCGCCGAACTTGTTCCAGCTTTCAGTTAACTGGTCTATGTCAATCCCACCATCGCGGCGGGCAGCGTTGATCACGTGACTTTCTCCCCGGATTAGTTTCTCAATACACTCCGGGATGTTATCGATCAAGTTTTCTGGGATGACCGTAGCACCATGCTTGTCTGCATGGATCAGGTCACCTTCACTTACCTCTAATCCCAAGACATTTACTGGTTTCCCTATATCGATAAGGTGTACAAAAGCATGACTGACACCAACCGATCCGGCAAATATCGGAAACCCATCCACCAGCTCGTCCATATCCCTAACCTGACCATTGGTTAGTGCACCTTCCAGACCAAATCCCTTGTGAATGTTGGAATTGACCTCTCCCCACCAAGCTCCACGGGTATCTGGAAAATCCAAATCCTCCATGACCAATACGCATGGTTTCCTCGAAGCCTTGAGGTAATGATAGTATTCGGTTCTTCTCTGAATCAGTGTTTCCTGGGTTTCATTTGGGGCATGCTTGGCCCTGATCCGGGCAGTCACAGCCCAGCCGACAATGGCACCTGCCGAAGGGTCAGATGCTACCAGAGGATTCTTGGTATAGTTATGAAAATCTCTTGTACCCAAGGCAACCTCAATGGCATTTACAATTGTCGGTGTGTCATATCCCTGGATAAATTCCAATACTTGTTTTGTCATTGCAAACTGATCCATTCTTTCAATGCATTATCAAATTTACTCGGCTGTTCGATCATGGTCATGTGACCTGATTCACTGATAGCAAAAATCTCGGCATGGGGTATAAGATTCTTCATGGCAAAATGATATTCAGGCGGGCACAGCTGATCCTCTTCACCAAAAATCAGGGCCACTGGCACATCTACCTGGCTCAAGGTTGCAGTCTGATCCGGTCTGGAAATCAAGGCTCTTGATTGCTTGATGAAAACACTTGCACCCAAATCCAATGCCATAACCATGATGAATTTAAGGAATAGGTTTTTATAGGGGCCATCATGGAGATAGGCCGGTTTCATTTCGTCCCTGATTACTTCCCTGAGATTGCCCTTTTTTACTGAATCGATTCTGGCTTCCCTCTGGCGGGCAGCCTCTGGTTTTTCAGGCTTGTGATTGGTGGAAATCAAGGCCAGGCGGGAAATTCGTTCAGGTGCCAAACGATACATCTCCATGGCGATAATTCCGCCCATTGAGTGCCCTGCCAGACCAAAGGTTGAGGGACAGGAAGCAAGTGTCATTTCGGCTATATCGGTTATGCTTTCCGAACAGGTGATTACAGGTATTGATACATCCCGATCATTGAAAACGCCCTTAACCTGATCCTGAAAAACCCGGTGATCACACATGTGCCCCGGAATCAATACAATCGGCTCGGGATTCATGCAGCCATCTTTGCTCCTTGGGAAAGACTGGCCAATTTGGCATACGCTATCTGGGGATCAACCGCTCCAAAACCTGCGAAGGTTCCAAACCCGCAATCTGATCCCGCCATAAGTCTTTCTTTGGGAACGAACTCAAGAAACCTTTCCAAACGCTGTTTCACGACCTCAGGATGTTCGACGAAGTTTGTCGTGGAATCGATTACACCTGGAATCAGGACCTTGTCATCCGGTATCTGCTCAAACCGTTCCCTGAAAATCACCCATTCATGGGCATGTCTGGGATTGGAAGTTTCAAACAGCAGATATTTGGCATTTACCTTAATCAAGGTAGAGAATACCTTTTCCATGCCAATATCACAGGTATGGGGGCCTTCATAATTGCCCCAGCAAATATGAACCCTTACCTTGTCTTGATCAATTCCTTCAAGGGCTTCGTTGAGTACTGCGACATTCTGCCCGGCAATCTCAACGAATTCGTCATCAGTCCGATCGGCAAACAACATGTGCCTTGACAGGGCTAGGTCCGGACAATCCAACTGGAGGATCAGCCCGTTATCGACAATGGTCCTGTATTCCTCCTTCATGACC
>WTGT01000099.1 GCA_011523445.1 Paracoccaceae bacterium | reverse complement strand
CGAGGCTTCAATACACTTTGTGCATAATAAACCATACTATTTGGTTGAGAGGTATGATCGAGATATTGATGGCAACGGGATAGTAACTCGTATTCATCAAGAAGATTTTTGTCAGGCATTAGGCATTTTGCCCAGTTCGAAATATCAGTTTGAGGGTGGTCCCGATATTTCCAATAGCCTGGATTTAATACGCCAAAATTTTGCCAGCCCTGCCAAGGATCAAATCAAATTCCTGAATTTGATCATTTTCAATTATCTGATTGGTAATTCGGACGCCCATGGGAAGAATTTTTCCTTACTTTATGTAGGAACCAAACCCGAGTTGGCACCTGCTTATGATTTAATTAGTACAGCAATATATCCTGAAATTGACTTAAAAATGGCAATGAATATCGGAGAAGAATATAAACCGGAGAAAATTTATATTGGGCATTTTCAACGACTTGTACCTGATACCAAAACAGCACAAACTGCTTTGGAAAATCAGGTAAAATCAATGTCAGAAAGGATTGTGAATACTGCAAGAGCACTAAAATCAGACCTTAAATCGGAAGGTATAACTTCCCAGGTATTCGATGAAATAATCAAAGTCATTCAATTACGAGTGGACTGGCTCTCAAGATGAGGGTTTCATTCGAAGAAGGAGTGAATCCAGTTATAAATTATTTCGCGAATTAGTATGTAAACTTTGGGAAAAAAAATCTTGTTTAATTCATTTCGCGGGTGTATCGCACTCAGGTAATGGTCTTTTGAACAGCCGATTATCTTGTAGATAAGTACAGAATAGTTTGGTTGGTTTAATCATCTTCTTTGACATAATAATCTTGAAGTGAGATACTCCTGAATACTTCTCTTGTAACAGTATCCCTTTGGAGTATGAAAAACTCACCACAGGGTATGTGAACCCAGATCTCGCTGGTTTTACCACGAGGTGACTTGTGGAGATAAAGGTATTCGGCCCAACGAGAGTCTGAAATCTCTTCAGCTGGTTCTGGACGTTCTTTCCCGGCCTCGGTGAGGAAATGAAACTCTGTTTCGTTCCGCTTTCCACAAAAAGGGCATTCAAATATCTGCATAAGGATTCCTAATGTGCAATTCCTGATCCGGTGGCTTCATCAATTAACCTTCCGGTATTAAACCGGTTAAGGTCAAAGGGTTCACTGATAAAGTGATGTTCGCCCTTGGCAATTAAATGAGCAAGTAACCAACCACCTGCCGGGATGGCCTTGAAACCACCTGTTCCCCATCCACAATTGATATACACACCTGGTGTATCAATGGGGCCAATCAAGGGTGAACTGTCTGGCACGACATCGACCACACCCGCCCATTGCCGTAACAATTTCAATTGACCAAAGGAGGGAAACATTTCCAATAGGCCTGATACAACTGTTTCCTGAGCTGGTAAATTGCCCCTTTGGGTATGGGTAGGTATCCTGTCAAGGCCACCGCCAAAGACAATTTCACCTTTATCGGATTGCAGGACATATGTTCCGGTACCCAAGGAAAGTACAACTACATCCAGACAGGGCTTGATTGGTTCGGTTACAAATGCCTGTAGGGCATAATCTAGAATGGGCAGGTTCTGGCCAAGTTTTGCAACAAGATATGGTGTTCCACCCGCGGCAGCAATTCCAATTCGATCAGCCCTTATTTCTCCTTTTGAGGTGATTACTCCCTTAACCCGGCCAGCCTCAAGTAGAAAATCTTCAACCATGCAGTTTTCAATGATGTCAACACCAAATCCATCTGCTGCTCTTGCATATCCCCAGGCTACGGCATCATGTCTGGCAACACCACCCCTGTTTTGCATGATTCCACCATGGCATTTGTATCTTGCATCCTTCTTTTTGTTCCACAGTGGAATTTTGTCCATTACCTGACGGGCTGAAAGCAATTCACCATCCACCCCATTGATCACCATTGCGTTGGCTATGCGATTGCAAATCTCCATTTGAGTGGGGGTATGAGCTACCATTATCATACCCCGTTGGCTGAACATTATATTAAAGTTGAGTTCCTTGGAGAGGTTTTCGTAAAGCCTCAGTGATAGATCATAGAGGGCTACGGATTCTGGATAGAAGTAGTTGGACCTTATGGTTGTGGTATTTCTGCCGGTATTGCCAAGACCAATCGGGCCCTTTTCAAGTATTGCCACATTCTTTATACCGTGATTTTTGGCAAGATAATATGCGGTTGCCAGACCATGTCCGCCGCCCCCAATGATAATCACATCATAGGTGGGTTTGGCCTTGGCTTTTCTCCATGCAGGCTTCCAGGAGGGTTTCTTTTTCAGACCCTGGGTAATCAGGGAACCAATATGATAATTTTTCATTTAATTTTCAGCTAACAGGAAAGGCTCCTCCCTCTGCCGTTCGCTTGGCAATGAACTCCTCCATTTCGGCTTTTTGATCCTCATTGATTTTGGGTGGTTCAAAATCGGCAATTATATCCTGCCATTTTGTCAAGGCCCTTTGGCTGGCATCCTGTTCCCCATTTTCGGTCCAGGTTCCAAAGTTTGACCAATCGGCGATCAAGGGATCATAAAATGCTGATTGGTATCTGTCCATTGTATGTTGACAGCCAAAAAAGTGTCCGCCGGGATCAACTTCCCACAAAGCTCTCATGGCCAGATCATCCTCAGATTGAGGTGTCGGTGCACAAAGTTCGGCAATGATTTGGACAACTTCCATATCGGTAATGAGTTTTTCAAATGACACGGTCAGTCCACCTTCAATCCAGCCAGCAGAATGAACGAGCATGGTAGACCCTGCCATAATGCAGCTCCATAGACCCATTTGGGTTTCATTGGCTGCCTGAGCATCATTTATATTGGCCGAGGAACCTGCAGCACATCGCCAGGGAAGACCGACTTTCCTCGCCAACTGCCCGGAACCGAGATTTGCCTGAAATTGTTCGGGAGTACCGAAGGCAGGTGCTCCAGACTTCATATCCACATTGGAGGCAAAGGCACCATAGCAAACGGGTGCCCCCGGGTTGTTGATCTGGGCCAGAGCCAATCCTGCCAGACATTCGGCATGGCTGAGGATCAGGGCACCGGCAACAGAGGCTGGAGCCATCGCACCCATCATGCAAAAGGGTGTAACAACAGTCATTTGACCATGGCGCGAAAAATCAATGATTCCCTGTGCCATAGGAATGTCAAGGACTCGGGGCGAATTGGTGTTGATGATGGTGTAACACCAGGGTTCAGCCTGAAACTCATCGTCGGAAAGCCCTCTGAAATTCTTGAGAATTTCAAATGTGTCCAAGGTTTGGGGAGAACCACGCGAGTAGGCACTTGGAAACTTGTCGGAAAGGGTCAACTGGGTTTCGATAACACTGTAATGCCTCAGATTGGGGAATATCCTGGGCCTCAACGAGGGGATTGACCATATGAAGGGCATCAAAATATTGGGTCAACATTACCAATTCCCGGTAATCGGACAGGCTTGAAGGTCTGCGTCCCCTTTTCAGGTCAGTGGCATGAGGTGCTCCAGCACCAGGCAGGAAAGTCAATGCCCCGAGTTTCATTTCGAGATCCCTTTCGCGGTTTCCTGCCCTCAACGTGAATTCCGGCGGGGCTGTTTTGAGAGCCTCGGCAATGATTTCCCGACCGATCCTTACCATTCCGGTGTCTTCATCAACCAGGGCCCCACCCTGCCTGAATATTTTCCTTGCTTCCGGCAGGAGAACCCTTATACCCATCTCCTCAAGTACCACAAAGGCATTGTTGTGGATATCTTCTATGCGATCTTCCGAAAATACACTGACAGGGGGGAAAGGATTGATTAGTTTCCGATAGTTGGGGGTTCTCGGTCCCCCTCCCAGAGTGGGATTTCGTGGCCGTCTCTTACGGGTTGATGCCCTTCTTGCCATTTAAGCCCTCATTGCTTTTCCCGATGGATCATATGGTGATGCGGGGATAACCTTGGCTGGTCGTTCAACCCCAACGATATGTACAGCAAGTTTTGTTCCAGGAGTGGAGAATTCAGGTTCCACCAATGCCATGGCCAAAGATTTTTTGACTGTATGTCCATACCCTCCGGAAGTTACAAATCCTACTCTTTTATTGTCCTTCCAAATAGGTTCATATCCGCTTGCATCTGCATCCAATGCATCAATCTCCAAGGTAACCAGGACCATTGACGGTGATTGGGCATTTTTTTCCTCAAGTGCCTTGCCACGTCCTACAAATTCAGGTTTGCTCCAATCAATCCATCGGTCCATGCCAGTCATGCCGGGAGTGTAAGCTTGGGTAAATTCGGTACTCCAAATCCCAAAACTTTTCTCAAGCCTCAGGGAAAGGAGTGCATTATAGCCATATTCCATCATACCTTCAGGTTTTCCTGCTTCAAGCAAGGTATTTCGCAAGGTTTCGTGTGAGGCAACCGGGCAGTTGATTTCGAAACCCAACTCACCCGCAACAGATATGCGGGCTACCTTGGCCCTGATCAATCCCATATCCATTTCGTGGCAGGACATGAACGGGAATGATTGATTGGACAAGTCACTGTTGGTAATTTTTTGGACAATTTTTCTGGCGTTGGGACCTGAAACGGAAAATCCCAGAATTTCATCAGAGATATCCCTGATGGAAACACCATTGGTGAGGTAGTTGTCAAACCATCTCATATGCCAGGCACGAAGATAATAACTTCCCATTATCCACCAGGTTCCATCTCCCCAGTTGAACAGTGTCAGATCCCCCTTCAATTTACCTTCCGGTGAAAGCATCGGTGCAAGTTTGATACGTCCGGGTGAAGGTAATTTTGAAGCCATCATCCTATCAAGCCATTGTTCAGCATTTGCTCCGGTTACTTCAAACTTGGAAAAACCGCTGATATCCAACAATCCCGCATTGGTACGAACGGCATGACATTCCTTCTCGATGATTGGATAGGCGTTTGATCTCTTTAATGTGGGTTGTTCCTCAAAATCTCCAGGGGCAAAGTAGAGGGGAATTTCAAGCCCATAACTTACTCCCCATCGGGCCCCAGCTTCTGTCATTCCGCTATAGGAGGGTGTCTTGGTGAGTGGTCGACCTGCCGATAGTTGTTCGTTGGGATAGGTCATGACAAATCGGCGGGTATAAAATTGTCCTGTCGTTTGCTTTATATACTCCCTGTTTTCTGCATATTTGCCATATCTGGCAATATCCATGCCGAAAACATCTGCTTCTGGTTCACCATGAATTATCCATTCCGCAAGGGATTTACCAACTCCCCCTCCCTGCAGGAAGCCAGCCATCACGGCACAAGCACTCCAATAGCCCCTGACCCCTCGTATGGGACCCACCAACGGATTACCATCTGGGGAGAAGGTGAATGCTCCACAAACCCAGTTTTTTACACCGGCATTTTGTAAAACAGGGTATCGATTAAAGCCCAATTCCAACTCGTGTTCTATACGATCCAGGTCTTCTTCCAGGAGTTCCATACCGTAATCCCACGGTGCACCGTCCATCATCCAGTGCTCATGGTTGATTTCGTAAATACCGAGAAGCATTCCGTTTTGGTCCTGTCGCATATAGGTAAAACCTTCCAGGTCAACCACCAGTGGTAATTCCTTGTCCAATGCTGCAACTTCAGGAATGGTTTCGGTAAGCAGATAATGATGTGCCAAAGGAGAAACAGGAAGTTCTATTCCTGCCATTCTACCAACTTGCTTGGCCCATAATCCTGCGGCATTGACAACATGTTCACAGGTTATGGTCCCCTTTTCTGTAACGACCTGCCATCCTTCCGAAACAGGGTTCAACTCCAGAACTCTATTACCTTCAATTACTTCGGCACCGTGCAATTTTGCTGCCTTGGCATAGGCCTGGACTGTTCCTGTCGTATCAATGTATCCTTCGCGGTCAGCCCAAAGACCACCCAAAATACCCTCGCCCGACATTATGGGACAAAGTGAGACTGCCTCATCGGGAGTTACCAATCTCACATCCTCGATTCCCATGGTTTGGAATATCCTGTATGCGCTTTGTAACCATTCCCACCTGTCTTGGGTTCCAGCCAATGTCAACCCGCCAGTCATGTGCATACCGACCGATTGTCCGGATTCCCTTTCGATTTCTGAAAGGAGATCGATAGTATAGGCTTGCAGGGATGCAATGTTCGGATCTGCATTCAAGGCATGAAATCCACCGGCAGCATGCCAACTTGAGCCGGCCGCAAGTACCGATCTTTCCAAAAGGGCAACATCTTTCCAACCGAACTTTGCTAGATGGTAGAGGACCGAACAGCCAACTACACCTCCACCAATGACAACAACCCTGTAATGTGATTTCATTCAAATCCTCGTCGATTTAATTCGAATTCATGTCCAAATGCAAAAACCCTACATACTAAAATATTTCAATTGATAGTAGTTATATACTGCTA
>WTGT01000334.1 GCA_011523445.1 Paracoccaceae bacterium | reverse complement strand
GGCAATAGTGCCTATAACATTGTTTCGGTGACGGTAGAAAGCGATCCAACCATCAAACATAAAATATTATTTGACCGTGGCCATGGGTTGCAGGAAAGGTTGATCAGTGAACAATTTTACTGATACCCTGGCGTTAGGCAGGGGGTAATTCTTTGAATATTGTCTTACAACCATTATCTTCCTGCTAACCGGCACAATTAGAAATTACATGATGTTGAATTAAAATTACTATGGCTCTTTCGGCAAAACAACAGATTACCTGGTGGGGGATAGCAATGGTCGTTACCTTGCTTGTCCTTTATCTACTCGGTGACATCCTTTTGCCATTTATTGTTGGAATGGCCCTTGCGTATTTGCTGGACCCTTTTGTCGATAGATTTGAGCGGATGGGTTTGAACCGCGCAATATCCACGGCTATAGTTGCCGTGCTTTCCTTTGTCGTTTTGGGTTCTGCCGTTGTATTTTTTGTACCCTTACTGGGTATACAGATCAGAGAACTTTTTGGAATTCTACCAGCCACCCTGGAGACCTTGGTTTCAATTCTACAAGTCCACTTTCCGGAATTGATAAGCACGGACTCCCAACTGGGTCTTTCCCTGAACAAGTTTCTTGGATTTTTCCAAAGCTATTCCAACGAGATATTGACCGGGATTTACAGTTCCTTTAACCTTGCCTGGCAGGCTGGCACATTCCTGATCATCGTTCCGGTCGTTTTTATTTACTCCCTGGCTGATTGGGACAATATGATAGCAAGGATAGATTCACTCCTGCCGATGGACCACAAGGAAACCATTCGGGAATTGGCTGGGGAAGTGGATTCTATCCTGTCCAGCTTTGTTCGTGGACAACTCACTATTTGTCTGATTCTGGGATTGTTTTATGGAATAACCTTATATCTTGTTGGTTTGAAGGCAGGTTTGATAATAGGGTTTATTGCCGGATTGATTTCATTCATACCTTTCCTGGGTGCCATTCTCGGAGGAGTTCTTGCAATTGGGTTGGCGTTGTTCCAATTTTGGGAAAACCCACTCTTTATCGGTGTGGTCGGTTTGATATTTGTTTCGGGGCAAATTCTGGAAGGTAACATACTAACTCCAAAAATCGTGGGAAAATCCGTTGGGTTACATCCGGTATGGATTCTATTTTCACTGTCCGCCTTTGGGTTTTTGTTTGGATTTGTGGGGTTGATGGTCGCCGTACCAATGGCTGCTATTATCGGTGTGTTTTTGAGATTTGGTGTAAAACAATATTTGGATGGTGTTCTGTACCTTGGTAAGACGGGTAAGCAAGGCAAGCAGAAAGGTGACTAGTACACAGATTTTAGAGTTTGATTTCAAACCCTCATATAGTGAGGCCGATTTTATTATCGCCGGTTCGAATTCAAATTTGTGGGATTTGCTGCAAGATGTGGAGAATTGGCCGGATAATCGCTTTATCCTGGTTGGTCCTGAATATTCAGGCAAGACCCATCTGGCCAGGATATGGGAAATCAAAAACAAGGCCCATTGCTTTGAGGCCGAGGAATTTTCTGCTGAGGAATATGCAAAATTCCCTTCGACAAAATCAATTGTGTTGGAGAATCTGGAACGTTTGTGTGGCAATAGGGAACAGGAGGAAGACCTGTTCCAGTTTTGCGATATGGTTTCCAAGGAAAGCAGGAAGTTCCTGATTACATCAAGTCACGACCCAAAAGAACTTGAGTTCATAAAGCCCGATCTCAGGAGTAGGCTTTTGGGCACAAGGGTTGGGAAAATTAACCAGCCTGATGCAAAGTTGTTGTCAATCCTTTATAGTAAACTTTTTTCAGACAAACAGATTTCCTATACGCCTGATTTGATTCAATATCTGGTAAAAAATAGTGAGAGATCTTTCTCGGCGGCTCATCGGATGGTAGAAAATCTGGACAAAATATCCCTGATAAGCCGTAAACCGGTCAGCAAGAAAATGATTAGGGAATTGATTAAAAAAGGTGCAGTAAAGAAAAAAGGTCCAAAGGAAGAAATTGTTTTGAAGAATACAAACAATGACAGTTTAGATTTCCTCAATTCCAAGTACCCGGAATCTATAGAGGTTCCACCATCGGAAATTGAGGGTCCAAAAAAGTATTTCAACAGGGAACTCTCTTGGTTGAATTTCAACTGGCGTGTTCTTGAAGAGGCACAGAATCCTGATGTTCCCCTATTGGAAAGAGTCAGGTTCCTGTCGATTTCCGCTACCAATTTTGACGAGTTCTATTCGGTTAGGGTAGCCGGCTTGATGGAGTTGGCCAGTATAGGAAATTATCCACCGGGTACGGATGGAAGACTACCTTCAGAACAACTCGTTGAAATAGAAAAGGAATCTCGGAAGCTTATATCGGCTCAGATCGATACCTGGAATTTAATTCGGGAAGAAATGGAAGACGTTGGTATTCTCATTCTCGAAAGGGAGCAGTTGACCGAAGATGATAGGAACTACCTTGACACAAAATTCATAGAGGATGTTTTCCCCGTATTAACCCCATTGGCTATTGATCCCGCCCATCCATTCCCCTTCATTCCAAATGCAGGTTTTACCATTGCCATCCGACTGGAAAGACCCAAGGATAAAAAACAACTCAGTGCATTACTCCCCATACCCGTTCAAATAAGCAGGTTTGTTTCCTTGCCAGATGGTCCAAAGGGTGAAACCAGATTCATTCCCCTGGAGGAACTTCTGCTTGAAAAGGTTCACTTTATTTTTCCTGATTACAAGATTGTTGAAAATTGCATTTTCCGTGTTTTGAGAGATAGCGACCTTGAGATTGAGGAAGAAGCCGAGGATTTGGTTCGGGAATTTGAAACAGCCCTCAAGAGAAGACGGCGGGGAGAGGTAATACAAGTATCCATTTCTCAAGGCTCATATGGCGAGTTGCGGAAAAAGGTATTAACCGAGTTAAGGTTTTCAGAAGAAAAACTGACCGAAATACCCGGCATGATCGGTATGGCTGACCTTGGTGAGCTTGTCCTGGAAAAACGCCAGGATTTATTGTGGCCGAAATTCACTCCACGTGTTCCGGAAAGGGTCAAGGAACATAATGATGATATATTTGCTGCCGTCAAAAGAAAGGACATGCTATTACATCATCCCTATGAAACCTTTGATATGGTTATCCGCTTTATCAGGCAGGCGGCTCAGGACCCCAATGTCGTGGCGATCAAGCAGACACTTTATCGAACCTCTTATGAAAGCCCCATAGTCGAGGCACTCTGTGAAGCAGCCGAGAATGGTAAATCGGTAACTGCACTTGTGGAACTGAAGGCTAGATTTGATGAGGCAGCTAATATCAGACAGTCCAGGGCGCTCGAAAGGGCAGGTGCACATGTGGTTTATGGCTTTATAAACCTAAAGACACATGCCAAGGTATCTTCGGTAATCCGAAGAGAAGGCAATCAACTTGTCACCTATACACATTTCGGAACCGGAAACTATCATCCAATTACCGCCAGAGTATATACCGACGTAAGCTTGTTTACCTGTGATGAGGAATTGGGCCGGGATGGTACAAAATTGTTCAATTACGTATCAGGTTACGCTGTTCCCGATAAACTGGAAAGCCTGTCAATTTCTCCCTTTAATCTTAGGGAAACCTTGCAATCGCTGATTGCCCGAGAAACCGAAAATGCCAGAAAGGGCAAACCGGCACAGATATGGGCCAAAATGAATGCCCTGATTGATCCATTGATCATTGATTCATTGTATGAGGCAAGTCAGTCTGGCGTAAAAATCAGTCTGGTGGTTCGGGGGATTTGTGGGCTGAGGCCCGGCATCAAAGGATTGTCTGAAAATATTCGGGTAAAATCAATCGTGGGAAGATTTCTTGAACATTCCCGTCTTTTCTGTTTTTCCAATGGTCATGCCCTGCCGTCGGCCAAGGCAAGGATATTCATTTCTTCGGCGGATTGGATGGAACGTAATCTTGACCGAAGAGTTGAAACCCTGGTTGAAATAAAGAATGAAACAGTTAGAGACCAAATCATGAGCCAGATTGTTGCTGCCAACCTGTCTGATCAGGAACAGAGTTGGATTTTGCAACCAAATGGAAATTATATACGATCAAAAAATGAAGCCAACACCAACCGATTAAATTGCCATACCTTTTTTATGGAAAATCCCTCCTTGTCAGGTCGAGGTTCGGCAGGAGCAAAAAAGGAAATCAGGTTGATAAGGCCAAAGGATTAGTATTTCGAGAACCATGACATAATGAGTCCTGCATTTGTATTCATCAACCATTTCAGATTCCACTAGGCCAATTTTTCAGGATCCCGTTGTTGAGCGGGTTAGACGCGTGGCAGTAATTGACGTTGGATCAAATTCCGTTCGTCTGGTCGTTTTCGATGGTGCTGCTCGATCACCAGCCTATTTTTTTAATGAAAAAGTATTATGTGGGTTGGGTGCTTCACTGGCTGAAACGGGAAAACTTGATCCCAGTGGCAAGGAAAGAGCCTTGTCGGCCATCACAAGGTTTGTCACCATTGCCAAACTGATGAATGTCTCTGATTTGGTTGGGGTAGGAACGGCTGCACTTAGAGAGGCTAGTGATGGCCACGAATTCACGGAGACCATATTCAAGAAAACTAGGTTGGAGTTAACCATAGCAAGCGGTGAACATGAAGCCAATCTGGCTGCAAATGGGGTTATTCTTGGTTGGCCGGAAGCAAATGGCCTGGTTTCCGATATTGGCGGGGTGTCCATGGAACTTGCTGATGTCAATAATATGAAAGTGGGACTATGTGAAACTTCGTCTCTTGGTCCACTTGTCCTTGAACGGTTGGATTTGGATAATCAATCACTTGAAAATCACATAGGGAATGAAGTTGCCAAACTACGAAAGCGATTCACCAGAAAGTACAAGACAATTTACCTTGTGGGCGGTTCCTGGAGGGCAATTGCAAAATTGGACATCTCTAGAAGAAACTATCCTCTCAAGGTACTGAATGAATATAAATCATCACCACAAGAATATTTGAAAACACTCGAATGGGCGAATAGTCAAACCATCGAACACCTGCAGGAAAAAACCAGAATTTCCTACGAGCGCTTAAAACATATCCAAAAGGCCGGGATGGTTCTGAAATCCATGATCAACATTTTCCAACCGAAGGAAATAGCCATATCATCGAATGGTATCAGGGAAGGGTTGCTTTATTTGAGAATGCCGAAGAAGTTGCAGGATTCCGATCCCTTGTTGGAAGCATGTGCATTTTCTGAATACAGTTCGGCCAGGTTGCCGGGCTATGGAGATTATCTGTATGAATTTATCCATCCACTGTTCAAGCAACATTCATTTGAAAAGAAAAGGCTCATTCGGGCAGCCTGCCTGTTGCATGATGTAAGTTGGAGGGCTCATCCGGATTACCGGGCAATCATTTGCTTCGAAAATGCTACAAGAGCCAATTTGGGAGGATTGGATCATCCGGGAAGGGTATTCTTGGCCCTTTCCCTGTTTCATCGCTATAAAAATCAAAGTGAGTATGGTGAATTCGAAAACCTGCTATCCCTGCTTGAACCGGAAGAAATACGCCTAGCGGAAATTGTGGGAAAAGCCATGCGATTGGGAGCAATGCTGCTGGTAGTATCACCTGAGGGATTGACTACTCTGAAGTTCAAACCCAAAAAGAACAATCTTGTACTGAGTTTACCAGAAAAATTGAGAAGTATAACGGGTGAAGTTGTGAATACCCGCTTTCGGGCTTTGGCGACTGCTATGGATTGCGAGGCAAAAATCAATATAGAAGAAACTTCCACTTAGCGGAATAGATTCCCCGAGGAAATATTATGAGATTGACAAGATATTTTTTACCTGTACTCAGAGAAGTTCCAGCCGAGGCACAAATAACAAGCCATAAATTGATGCTGAGGGCAGGCATGATCAAACAGGCGGTATCAGGAATTTACTCCTGGATGCCCCTTGGTTTGAAGGTTCTTCAGAAGATTGAGAGAATTGTAATTGAAGAACAGGAAAGAGCAGGTCATTTGCCCTTATTGATGCCGACCATACAACCCGCTTCCTTGTGGCAAATATCGGGAAGATATGATGATTATGGTGAGGAAATGCTGAGAATCAGGGATCGGCACAACAGGGATTTGCTATACGGTCCCACCAATGAGGAGCTCATCACGGAAATTTTTTCTAGTCACGTTAAGTCATACCGTGACCTTCCGCTGACCCTGTTTCACATCCAATGGAAATTCAGGGATGAAATGCGTCCGAGGTTTGGGGTGATGAGAGGTCGAGAGTTTCTGATGAAGGATGGTTATAATTTTGACATCAACATGGATGCTGCCATTCATTCCTATAACCGCCATTTGGTAAGTTACCTGAAGACCTATGAAAGATTGGGTTTGAAGGCCATTCCGATGCGTGCTGATACAG
>WTGT01000251.1 GCA_011523445.1 Paracoccaceae bacterium | reverse complement strand
CAGTTAATACGCTGATGGGTAGAGATGTATCCAGTTTTTCTGGGGATGAGGTGAGAGCGGCAGAGGCGTTGAGAGCGCACCCGTTACCTTTCGTTTTGGTTGCTTTAGCGTTGGGTGTTGGTGGATTGATACTTTTCCTGACGCGCGCCTATCGTATGGAGGGGATGTCCCAACCAATTGTACTCTTCATAGGCACCATCGTTGGCATTGTACTCTGGAATTACGTTGGCCCGGTGGTTCTACCCGGGGGTAGGGGTTACAGTTAGCCTTATCGAGCGTACAAGATAACTGTTGTTATGAGTTAGATTTTCTGACGAGTCAAAAGACACACTAAAATCTTGCAATGAAGTGCTACAAACAATCCGTTATAAGCCCCGATACAGGGTTGTACTAACTGCTTAGGACCTTTCAATAGCTGCACTCTTCGTAAATCGGGTCCAGCTTACCTTCCCATTCACCATTGAATTTTTTGAGCAATTCGTCTGCGGGTGTCATTTTAGTGTCCAAACTGTCCCAGAGAGTATTGAGAAAATGCCGTTCATCCACAAGTGGTTGGTTGGAAGAAAATTTTTGCCTTGCCTGCAATCCCCTATCTGCAATGGCAAGAACTTTTCTGGCCAGATCCAGAATTTTGATTTCACCAACCCGGGCTTCAAATCCATGCCGGGAACTTTCCACACGTAAGGCTTCTCTTGTTTCGTGGTCGAATGACTTCACCAAATGCCATGCTTCATCCAAGGCATCCTGATCATATAGCAGACCTACCCAAAGTGCAGGAAGGGCACAAAGCCTGCCCCAAGTCCCACCATCTGCACCTCTCATTTCAATAAACCTTTTTATTCTTGCTTCTGGAAAAATTGTCGTCAAATGATCGCCCCAATCCGAATCCAGAGGGAGTTCGCCAGGTAATATGGGTAACTTTCCCTTTAGAAAATCTCGAAACGAAAGCCCTCTTGCATCAAGATAGCGGTTATCCCTGAATACGAAATACATAGGAACATCCAAAGCATATTCTGCCCAGGCTTCAAAACCAAAACCTTCATCAAATACAAAAGGCAACATGCCTGTTCTGTCGGGATCCAAATCCCTCCAAACCCTGCTTCGCCAACTCAAATGATTGGTAAGCTTGCCTTCAAAAAAAGGTGAATTGGCAAAAAAGGCTGTCGCAATCGGCTGAAGTGCCAAGGCTACCCTGAGTTTTTTGATCATGTCGGGTTCAGAACTAAAATCCAGATTGACCTGAACCGTACAGGTCCTGTACATCATTTGAACACCCAATTTACCAACCTTTTTCATATAATCTGTCATCAGTTGATATCTGCCCTTTGGCAGGATGGGCATTTGTTCATGGGACCATTCCGGGGCGGCTCCGATACCCATAAATCCGGCACCAATACGGTCACCTATGGTTCGAACTTCCTTCAGATGGTTGTTTACCTCATCACAGGTTTCATGAAGGGTTTCCAATGGAGCCCCGGATAATTCAATTTGTCCACCAGGTTCAAGCGAAACATTTGCTCCGTCCTTGCTTAGACCAATCAGGTTTTCTCCCTCAAGAACTGGGTGCCATGAAAACTCATCCCTAAGTCCTTCCAGGAGGGCAACAATCGAACAATCTCCTCGATAGGGCAAAGGGCTTCGATTGTTTAGGACAAATCCGAATTTTTCATGTTCGGTCCCTATTCGCCATTGATTTTTGGGTTTGCACCCCTGTTCTAGATATTCGACAAGATCATGGTAATGTTCAATTACCTTGCCGCCTTGTTGGGGAATGGACATTTATTTGATTTTCCGAAAATTATTCATGGAAACAAAAAATATAAACTGCTCAATTTTCATCGTGTTACCTATAGGAAAAATTGATTACTCATAACAATCATTTGATCAGGTTGGGAAAATTCTGATTTGAACAAATGTAGATCAACTGACTTCCTATTCCAGAGTACTATTACCGTAATGCCATCTGATCAACGAAAAAGCTGCAACAGCAGCTGTTTCTGCTCGCAAAATCCGTTTCCCAAGGGAAAATCGGCATGATTCGTCCTGGGTATCAATCAGTTCTCTATCCTTCTGTGAAAAACCACCCTCAGGACCAATAAGTATGGCCAGTTTCCGTGCCTTTGAGACTGCTGATGGAATTTCCCTTGCGCACTCTGCCAATTCGTCACAATAGATCAAGGCCCTGTCCCGAGGCCACTCGCCAAGGACTTCAGACAACGGTTGGAGGGGGGTAACTTCAGGTACCTTAAGTCCCCCACATTGTTCCGTGGCTTCCATCGCTATGGCCTGGAGCCGTTTGGTGGAAATTCTGGTATTTTGGGTAAATTCCGTGATCACGGGTATTATTTTGGAAACCCCTATCTCGGTTACTTTTTCAACGGCAAAATCCAGACGTGCTTTCTTCAATGGGGCAAAAAGATACCAGAAGTCTGGTGGATTGAACTGTTCCCTTGTTTTAGCTTCACAAAACAAAACTATCTTTTTCGTAGTAACTTCGGTTACAATTGCCTTCCATTCACCCTCGCTACCATTAAATAGGGAAACTGCCTGGTTTGACCGAATTCGTAAAACGTTTTTCAAATAGTGAAACTGTTGTCCCGTTATTTCGACAGCAGTACCTTGACCGAGAGGAGATTCAACAAATAACCTAGCTCTGTTTTTTCGAAAAGACATAGCCCGTAACTTAGGATTGGAGTATAACAATTGCCACTGAACGAGGCAAAAGAATAAGAAAGATGTATTAATCGAGACAGGTAAATATGAGTATCCACCTAATCACCCAATTAATTTCAGGTTCATTCGTGATAAACCACAACTTGATCAGACAATGGCTAGTGGTACCTGAAAATCTGGATGCTGGGAACAACAAAGTGTTAAAGGGACTAGTTCTTCGTTTCGGCAAATGGAGTTCGGATTTCACCACCTATTTGACCTGGGAATATAGTAACTTACAGTTGTCATGACCAGCAAGGGATACACTTCTCATATGGAAAGGGTTTCTGATGCGCCAGCCAACAACTTCGTATATAAATACTCACCTGCCTGGGCACTGCCATATCTGCAGATTGCTAGGTGGGACCGGCCTATTGGAACGTGGTTGCTGCTGATCCCTTGTTGGTGGGGCCTATTTCTTGCAACAACCTCTTCCGGACAATTTTCAATTCATGACATTTGGCTATTTGTGGCCTTTGGAATTGGTGCCTTGCTCATGCGAGGAGCCGGTTGTACATGGAACGACCTTATGGACCACAAAATGGATGCACAGGTGGAAAGAACCAAGTCCAGACCGTTACCTTCTGGTAGAATATCCCGAAAAAACGCCCTCATTTGGCTTGTTATGCAATCGCTTTTGGCTGCCCTGATTCTCCTGTCTTTCAATACCTATTCCATAATTCTGGGACTGCTATCCATCGTTCCGGTAACAATTTATCCCTTTGCCAAGAGATTTACCTGGTGGCCTCAGTTTTTCCTGGGGGTAGCCTTTAATTGGGGAGCCTTGCTGGGTTGGTCTGCCCATATGGGTACATTGGGATTGCCCCCCATTATCCTATACATATCCGGGATATTCTGGACATTGTTTTACGATACAATTTATTCCCATCAGGATACAACAGATGATAAATTGACAGGTATAAAATCAACAGGATTGTTATTTGGCAAAAAAACCAAGGAATGGTTAGTATATTTTCTGCTTGGTTCACTGCTTTGTATAATTTTTGCGGTGGGTATTGTTTTGTTTGCAAACGGAGGGGGGACGAGAATTACTCTAGCATTTACATCAATAGCCTTGTTCGGGTTCCATATGATTTGGCAGATCAAAAGGCTGGAACTGGATTCACCTGAAGTTTGTTTGAAACTGTTCCGTTCCAATAGAGATGCCGGATTGATAATTGTTGCCGGTTTATTATTGACCTCATTCGTATGAATTCCCCTTCCTCCCACAATTCAGGATCCAACCTGGAAAAACATGCTAATGGCTGGCTATTTCAAAGCCAAAGAAGGTATCATTTTTTTCTGTTCGGGTTAACGCTAGCCATAATTTACGGGATGGCCCATCTTTCGATATCATTTATCGAAAATCGAACCCTATCAAAATTTGAAAACCTCGCCAGTGATTTTTCCCTTGAGTGGTTGACTGTCAAACCCAATGGGACAAAGTTAGAATTTTCAGGAACGCCACCCAATCAACTTGAGTACCTTGGTTTAATATCATTGGTCAACCTGAATTTTGATCCGGACGGAATCATCAACAACATTCAGGCACTTGAAACCTCCTATACCCCTTCACAAAAACTTGAACTCATTATGTATTCCAAGGACAGCACGGCTTTTATTTTTGGTTCGTTTTCCAACCCGGAGCAAAAAACTTCAACTCTTGAACTATTGAGTACAGCTCATCCTGAAAAAGCCATAAATGACTACAGTACCCTGAAATCGGA
This sequence comes from Paracoccaceae bacterium, assembly GCA_011523445.1. Taxonomy (GTDB): domain Bacteria; phylum Pseudomonadota; class Alphaproteobacteria; order Rhodobacterales; family Rhodobacteraceae; genus MPNP01. The sequence continues at coordinate 2,138 of WTGT01000251.1, read as the reverse complement.
TGTTGCAACTACAGAATTAAATATCGTGGTCGAATATGGAATCAGGGTTTTGAATAGCCTGCCAGAGGGGATGGTCACGGTTTCTGATAATACTGTAAGTGTAACTTCCCACTTTAAAACCCAGGAAGCAACTGAAACAATTGCTGCCCAATTGATGAATGATCAACCTGATGAAGTAAATTTGGAATTGAATCTTTCCTATCCGATACCGCTTTTCAAACCATACCGCTTCGGTGTGTTCCTGAATGACCAAGATTCCAGATTGGAAATCTGTCATGTTGCGGACGCTGCAAGCCAGGACAGGCTCATATCATTGCTTAACTCCATCATTCCTGATCAGGAGCCGGACTGCCAAATCGCCCATGGAGCCCCTTCCCCAGCTTGGTCGGACTTAATCAGCCAGTTACTTGAAACATTGGCCAATTCCAGGGAAACACACCTGAGGATTTCTGATTTCTCCGTGATCGTGATGAGTAGGAACGAATTGTCTGATCAGGTCATTGATTCCCTTGAGGAAATTTTCAATAGCTCGCATGGAGAAGAATATAATCTCCGAATATTGAGCAATATTGATGAATCCACTCAATTGAACCCGGACTTTCTTCGGATTACCAAGGATTTGGAAAACAATTTGACCGTTTTCGGAACGATACCAGACAATTCCATTAAATCCCTCTTACTCGATATAATGACTGCCTATTTCCTGAAGGACGAAATAAGTGATTTTATTCAGATTGAAGAAGCAAGTGCTCCACTTGATCTGGAATTGATAACAACAGGGATAAAGTTATTGACCCAACTTGACGAGGGAGAATTGGTGATTCCGGAAAATGGACTCTATTTCTCTGGCAAGGTTTCTTCCTCAGAAAAGTATAATTCATTCATCAATTATTTGTCATCAGAACTAAATCAGGGAAATTTTGTATCCAATGTTGAAATAGATGAGGATTTGATACCTCCACCCCCACTTTCGGCCGAAGAATGCAGGAATGATATTGCGGAGGTATTGGTAGACAAAAAAATCACCTTTGATTCTGGTTCGGTTGAGATTAACGAGCAAACTGGTACCATTCTTCCAGGTCTTGCCGAAGCATTACTGAAGTGTAATCATTTTACCTGGGAAATTGGAGGACATACTGATAGTCAGGGCAGAGAATCGATGAACTTTGAGCTTAGTTCAAAAAGAGCTAGTGCCATTCTTGATGCACTGGTTGAGGCAGGAGTACCAAGTGATATATTAACTGCCATTGGATATGGAGAAAGATTTCCGATTGCCAACAACAGAACTGAAGCAGGTCGGGAAAAAAATCGAAGAATTGTAATCCAGATACTCGAAAATAGAATTGAATAGTATAAGTGCGAGTTTTTTTCATGCCAAAAAAAATGGTAATCAATATTTGAACTATGGAACGATTTGAGCTGCTTATTATTTTATCCCTGATTGCAGGATTAATGTTTGTTTTGGGCTGGTATGGCTCACTGATCCATACCAAATTTTTCCAAAAAAACGACGATCAGAAAATCATCAAGGGATTGTATCAGCAAATCAATAAAGCCCAGCATCAACATGAAGAATTGATAGCTCACCAGACCCAGCAGGAACAATATTGGCAAGAAGAAATCGAAAGACTTAGGGCAGAGAACAACGATTACCTGAAAACCCATAGGTTCTATCAGGATAAAATTTTTGAATTGGAGCAAAAACTCAGGGATAGCGGTTACTGAGTCAAAGGAACTTCCCCCAATATGGCTTTTGGGAGATAAACACCCTAATCCTTTGAGTTATTACCTAAATTGTAGTACAAAATTCATTACCTCATTGAATCAAGGAAAGCAGAAGAATGACGACATTTTACCGAAATTATTCTATCCAAATGGATAAATTGATGTTTCAAAACCTTTTCCAGAAACTTGTTGGGGTATTGTTCTCCATTTGCCTGATTGTAGTGCATCCACTCCTTGCAGATGAAACTGATGAAATAATTACATCACATGGCATCTCAGTATTCGGTGATTTGAAATATGATGAGAACTTCCAGCACTTCGACTATGTCAATCCTGATGCCCCAAAGGGTGGAAACACGTCGGTCTGGGGGTTTGGTACCTTTGACAGATTGAACCCCTTCAATGTCAAGGGA
>WTGT01000190.1 GCA_011523445.1 Paracoccaceae bacterium | reverse complement strand
CTTTGTTGATTTAACCATAGTTCACCCCATTTACCTTTAAACCAAGGAAAACAAAAATGGTATATAGTTTAGAATAGTGAAAAAAAAGTATTTGAGGGAGGATTGAAGTTGAGTTCGTTACCCAAAATTGGAATTGTTGGTGCTTCGGGGCGAATGGGACAAATGCTGATCAGGGCAATTGCTGATTCGGACAAGATGGAATTATCCGCAGTTACGGAAATGATTGGCCATCCCTGGGTTGGTAAATTGCTAATTGAAACTAATCCTGAAAACCCCCATGAGATTATGGTTCTTGATGATCCGGAGGAGGCTTTTGGGAAAGTTGATGCCGTTATTGATTTCAGTTCACCGAGTTCGAGCATAAATATTGCAGATTTGGCATCCAGATTGAATTTTGTTCATGTTATCGGTACGACAGGAATTGATCGAAAACAGGAAAAAAGCATTGCAAGATCATCAAAATCGGCAGTGATCATCAAGGCCGGCAATATGTCCATGGGTGTCAATCTTTTGGTTAAAATAACCGAGATGGTTGCTGCATCCCTTGACGCAGATTTTGATATTGAAATTGTCGAAGCCCATCATCATCACAAGGTGGATGCCCCATCAGGAACTGCCCTGATGCTTGGAGAAGCTGCAGCCAGCGGCAGAAAAATCGATCTTTCGGACCACATGGATAAACCCAGATACGGTGCTGTTGGGGCCAGAAAGAGAGGTAACATCGGTTTTTCTGCAATCAGGGGTGGTAGTATCGTGGGTGAACATGATGTCATTTTTGCAGGCAACGGTGAAAAAATAGTACTTTCCCATATTGCTACCGATCGGTCGATCTATTCATCTGGCGCCCTGAAAGCGGCGCTTTGGGGCTTGGATCAATCTCCGGGTTTGTATGACATGTTTGATGTTCTTGGAATATAAGAAGATTACTCATTACATTACCATCAGACAATATCATGCAGTGGCTCAAATCATTAGTATTTATATTCCAGATGTACTTGGTAATGGCTGTAATGTCGCTGTTGTACATTCCAATGTCCCTGATCAGCCAGGAGTGGACTTTCAGGGGCATTAGAAACTATTGCCTTTGGGTAAGGTTTTCTGCCCATCATCTTGTTGGTTTGAAAACGAAAATCCAAGGTATTCCACCTCAAGACGAAGTGCTGGTTTGTTCCAAACACCAATCCTTTTTTGATATCTTGATTTTATGCAGCATCTTACCCAGGCCTCGTTTTGTCATGAAGAAACAACTCAGAAACGCACCTATCGTGGGTTATTTTGCCAGAAAAATTGGTTGTGTTGTTGTTGACAGGGGAAAGAAGAAACTGGCCATCAACCAGTTGAAACAGGGGGTAAGAACTTCCCGTACTGAGCACAGTCAATTGGTCATATTTCCACAAGGGACCAGAGTGGCTCCCAACAAGAAAATGCCTTACAAGATAGGAGCCTATGTCATATACGAAATGCTGGATAAACCCTGTATTCCAGTTGCAACCAATGTTGGATGCTTCTGGCCCAGAAGGGCAATATTACGAAAGCCCGGGGTTGCTGTTCTGGAGTTTCTTCCACCAATTGAACAGGGTTTGTCCCAGAGAGATTTTATGCAGACAATCGAAACCGTGATTGAAGAAAACACCAATAACCTGATTGGAGAAACCTTGTCCTGACTGATTCTATCCTGAACTGGTTTTGCCCCCCAATCATGTCCTATGTTCGAAATACTACTTGGGTAAAGCTTTATATTTGAAGATAACTTTCAAGCGAATCGTCCATTGCTTCAACCCATTTGGTATGGTGGGGAGGTGCCTGTACTCCAGTCATTGGAGATACATAACCATTATCCCTGAAGGCCATAATATTCTGTTTCTTGTGCTTTTTCCACTTGATAAATGCTTGGTCGGATGCATCCACATCAAAACTTGGATAATCGGTTTCTGCGATCAATTCCCGGACATAATTCCCTTGGTACACAATTGGGCCGTAAGGATCATCTATCGCATCCTCTTCGGTAACCCTTGCATCGACATCGGCCAGCATTTGATCCCTGCCGGGGACTTCAATGTGACCCAAAATAATATCCCTGACATACCAGGCCTGGGCATCAAACATGTTGAAGGTATACCATTGATCCTGCATGCCAAGATAGAACAATTTCGGATTATGTGCCCAGACTACCCCCTTGTAAAGGTCGGCAGTAGCAAGACGGTTTGCCGTTTTCAGTCTTAAATTCTCTTCCAGAAAGGGGAAGTGATGAAGATAACCGGTACATAAAATGATCGAATCAATTTTCTTGCTTGAACCATCCTTGAATGTTGCAATCTTCTTTTCCACCTTGGACAACAAGGGAACTTCTTCCCAATTATCGGGCCAGTCAAAACCTATGGGCGCAGTTCGATGGCTGACGGTCACTGACTTGCAACCATACTTCCAGCATTGCGACCCAATATCCTCAGCTGAATAGCTGGTTCCAATGATCAGAATATCCTGACCAACGAATTCTCGTGCATCACGGAAATCGTGAGCATGTAAAATACGACCGTTGAAAGTTTCAAAACCTTCGAACTCCGGTACGTTGGGTGTCGAGAAGTGTCCATTGGCAACTATTACATGGTCGAAAGTCTCATCCGTTTCAGTACCCTTAACAAGATTTTCCGCAACGACCCTGAAGTTTCCCCTTTCTTCCGAGTATTCAACCCTCCGGACCGGAGTACGAAAGCGTATCAAATCCCTGACACCAGCCTTTTCAACCCGACCCTTGATATAATCAAACAGAACGGCCCTGGGTGGATAGGACGCTATATTTTTTCCGAAGTGTTCCTCAAAGGTATAATCGGCAAACTCCAACCCTTCCTTGGGTCCATTTGACCATAGATAGCGGTACATGGAATTGTGGACTGGTTCACCATATTCATCGGTTCCCGTACGCCAGGAATAGTTCCAAAGCCCACCCCAATCACTTTGTTTCTCAAAACAAACAATTTCAGGGATTTCAGTTCCCTTGTTCTTGGCCGATTGGAAGGCTCTAAGCTGAGCCAATCCCGAAGGCCCAGCGCCAATTATTGCTATTCGCTTCCCCATTTTTCTTTCCCAAAACTAAATTAATATTCATGAAACAAATTATTTATTAGTCATTTCGCTAATTTTTTCATAATAAATAAATAAGGTTTTATTGGCAAAAAGGAGAAATGGAAAATGAAAAACTTTTCAAGCCAGACCAAACGTGAGTTCTTGAAGCGTATGGCCGCTACGATTTCAGCGGGCATGGTTATGGGCTTGCCTAAGATAACTTTAGCCGCGGGAGAGACTATCAAGATAGGATTTCTGGCCCCCTTGACAGGTCCAGTTGCCGCTTGGGGCAAACCCGGTTTGGATGGTTGTCAAATTTGGGCTGAAAGAATCAATGCCGCAGGTGGTATTCAGATTAATGGTGAAAGCCATCCTGTTGAGTTCATTGGATATGACAATGAATACGACCCAGCCAAGGCAAGGGCTGGGGCAAGTAAACTGGTTATAGAGGATGGAGTCAAATTCGTCATGATGCTGGGTGGTGACACCTGGCCAGGTGCCCAACCTGTTGCCGATCGTACCGGCATGCTGTTTTCCACCCTATTGCCATCGGATCTGGGTCCTGATACATCAACCTTGATCGCGCCTGCCGAAGTACATCCCATCTATAATGTGACAGGAGTACAGTGGTTGGCCGAAAATTATCCGGATCTGAAATCGGCTGTCATTTGCGCACAGGATGATGCCTTGGGAATTCCCTCGGTCGCAACTTACCTGGCAGCATTCGAGGCTGCTGGCATATCGAATGAGGATCCAATCCTTTTTGATGCTGCGACAACGGACTTTGCACCAATTGTCTCACGGATGATTTCGCTCAATACAGACATCATCTGCCTTGATACTTGCTACACCGAGTTTGTTCATCCGCTTGTAGAGCAACTCTTTCAACAGGGATATGAGGGCACGGTAATTTCATGTACGGCTGATTTTTATCAACAGATGATTGAGAAGACTTCAGCCGAATTCATGGAAGGGTTCATCTTCCAGTTTCCGGATTTTGATGACCCCGCTCTTGAGCAGGACTTCATCAATTTTGAAGATCCGGGTGGATTCTTTGCCGAATACAACAACAGGCATCCAGGAGAATGGGGTGCAGTCAGTTGGGAATATGCGTCCATCATGGATCTCTGGAAGTGGGCTGCTGAAAAGGCAAATTCCGTGGAACCAGGAGATGTTTTGGCATCAATGCTGGAATCAGGTACGGGCGAGCATGCATTTGGTACTGCCGACTGGTGGGGCAAGGACTTGTTCGGTATTGATCAGGCACTGGTTGGAAACTGGCCGGTTGTCGTCGTCAATGATGGCAAGGCCCGTATTCAGGAATACAAATGGATTCCCGGCTGGTATGAAGAGCATGGTGAAATCCTGAAGAAGTATTTTACCGAATACAATATCATGTGGGATCAGAGATAATCCAGTTCCCAAAACATGTTAAGCTTGGTTATTAACTCATATGATTGAGCTTTTATTGCAAACAGGGCTGAACGCCCTGTTTGCAGCTGCATATCTTTCCCTTGTCGCTGTCGGGCTTGTCCTGATATTCGGAGTGATGGGGGTAATCAACTTCGCCCATGGTGAACTGTTCATGCTTGGGGCGTATGTTGTCGTGGCACTCTATACCAATTTGCAGATGCCCTTCTTTCTGGTTGTGGCAATTGGACTGATTTTTGTTGGTCTGGTCGGCATACTCATGGAAATGACGATGTTTCACCCGTTGAGGGACAATCCATTGGGTGGCTTGGTGGCTTCCATTGGTTTCCTGATGGTAATTCAGGCACTGATAATTCTTGGCTTTGGTGTAAGGATGGAACATGTACCTCCGGTTACCCAAGATGTGATTATTATTTCTGAAAAGGTCCGGCTTCCGGTACAAAGACTTTTTGTAATACTTTCGGCACTGGTTTGCCTATCTGCGCTCTGGCTTTTTCTAAAACGAACCAAATTTGGCTGGGCCCTGAGAGCAAGTGCACAGGACCCAGAGGCTGCAATGCTCCAGGGTATATCAACCCGAACCGTGTCCATAATTGCCCTGTTTATTGGTGCAGCCCTGGCCGGTGTGGCGGGAAGCGTCGCTGCTCCGGTTATATCCATCAGCCCAGTAATTGGACATTCGGTTATTGTCTCGGCGTTTATTGTCATCATTGTAGGTGGGATCGGCTCACTCGAAGGGGCAGTTCTGGCATCGGCTACTTATGCCTTTATCCACACGGTAATTACCACTTTTGTTGACGGGGTAATTGCCGATATTGTCGGGTTGTCCCTTATGCTCATGGTTTTGATCATCAAACCCACGGGAATGTTCGGTACTCAGGATCGTGTCTAAGCCCCAACCATTGATCCTGTTCTCTTTCCTGCTTTTGGCAGTGGTTCTAATTGTCCTACCCCATGGATTGAGCTATTCACAACGGGAAATACTTGTATTTTTAACCATTAATATCCTTGTCGTTTCTTCCTACAGATTGTTGACCTTGACCGGTGAATGGTCCTTGGGACATATTGTGATGATGGGTGTCGGTGCCTATGGTTCAGCCATTTATACCAAGGAACTGGGAGTACCCGTACCCATTTCCATGATTCTAGGTGCCCTGACTGCCGGTATTATAGCCTGGGGGTTGAGTTTTCCGCTGTTCAGGATGAAAGGGTTCTATTTTCTGATCGGGTCCTTTGCAGCTGGTGAAATCATCCGTCTTCTGTGGAAAAGGTTTCGTGACCCTTTCGGTGGACCCAAGGGAATTAAGCGAATCGATCCCTTTCCCGATATTGATTTTGGCTTTGTACGTATCGATTTTTTTGACCCTGTGAACTACTACTATTTTGTCCTGATCATAGTGATTCTGTGTCTAGTTATCCTGTGGCGAATCGAGAAATCGATGATTGGCCTAACCTTCCATGCTGTTCACTGGCAGGATAAACTGGCTGAATCAACGGGTGTGAATGTTCGAGCATATCGTACTCTTGCTCTAGTAATTTCAGCAACCTTTGCAGGATTGGCAGGTACCTTATTGGCGCATTACATTGGTACCGTCAATCCCAACGTTTTTGACATAGAGCAAATGGTTTTTGTACTGACCTGGGCAATTGTGGGAGGTACCACAACCATTTATGGCCCCATAATCGGGTGTATAATACTGACTGCATTAAACGAAATTGTGCTGCGTGAAATGGGATTGGAACAGGGCCGCCCGCTTGTTTACGGTCTTATACTGATTGCTTCCGTTTTGTTTATGCCAAAGGGTCTGGAGGATGTTGTAAAAAAGGTAATTGATTTGATAAAACAGCATGTTTTCAGGGGCAGGATCAAAGATGTCTGATATCCTGATTGTCTCGGACCTCGGTAAGCAGTTTGGAGGTATCAAGGCTGTTGATGGACTATCCTTTGCAGTCAGGGAAGGTGATATACATGGATTGATTGGACCAAATGGTGCTGGCAAAACCACTACTTTCAATCTTATATCAGGATTTTACAAACCAACCCATGGGTCCGTGAAGTTTTTTGACGAGGAAATTTCCGGGTTGAGAATGCACCATGTAGCCAGGAAAGGTGTAATTCGTACTTTTCAGC
>WTGT01000074.1 GCA_011523445.1 Paracoccaceae bacterium | reverse complement strand
GGTTGTAAAGATCAAGGTTTCGAAACAGCTCGACAAAAAGAGGTTTAAATGGTCATGGGGAATCAGGAACCTGACATCAAGCCGATTGACAGCTTTGAATAGGTTCGGGGGAGCGGAAGTGTTCCCGTTAATTAACAATTAGCACATAATCGATGGCTAGCGAAAGCTTGAAGGTATATTACTTTCTTTTGTATTTCCTATAAACATCTTTACGATGACCTATAAACTCAACGGTTAACTTTATATCCGAGAAATTGTAGATAATGCGGTAATCTCCATTTTTGACTCGGTAGTTGGGATAATTTTGTAACTTTTTTGAATTACTTGGTCTTGGCTCTTCCCTAAGGCAATTTATTACCCTAGCCAAGCGAACGGCCATATTCGGATTTTTCTTTTCAAGATTTTTTAATTGGCCTAAAGCTGGTTTTAGTATACTGAAGGTTAAGCATTTAACAAGCGCTTCAAATAAGCCTCGGATTCCTCTACACTTACAAAACCTTCTTCCCTAGCCTCTTTGGCCCGCTCTCCCCAATACCTGTCTTCTTCCTCTTCCCTGTCCTTATTGATACGCTCTGCCAAAGCATCTGTCATATAGTTTTTCAACGTCTTGGCGCTTGCTTGGGCCCTTGCTTTCAATTCCGCATGGAAATCCGGTACTAAATCAACCGATACCCTTGTTGATGTTTTGGTTTTCATGATGCAACCCATCCATTTTTTGCACTGTAAATGGATATACACCCAAAGTTCTTGGTGTCAACTGTTAGGAAGATCGACAGTGGCCAAAAAAAGAGGTATTGCAAAGGCTTGATAAAGTCACCCAGAGATGTCCCTCCAAGGAAAATAATAGGTATCGTGATCAAATATGTTAAGAACAAAATCAGGTATAATGAAAAAACTTATTGCAATTTAGACCCATAAGAATTCCCTATTTATTCTTGGTATGACTACTATTCAGTAAATCCTTTGCCAAATAGGGAGATGGTATCAATTCATAAGTCTTTATAGTTAAGAACTGGTATGATTAATCACTTCAGGTAAGTCACGGATTTCCAAAATTTAACTTGGTTAAAAGTAGTGAAAGGAGTTTATCAGGTATAGGTGTACAAAATCCAAACTGAACAATTGTTGGAAGCCAGATAAATTCCAAAGTAATTTACATACGAAATAGTTTGGACGGTCTACTTTCAATCATTCCAATTGATAATCTTGTCAAAGGTTGCCTAAATCAACCTGTATTGCTTTGCCTTGTTTCGAAGGAATGGCAGCCCTTCATCCATTACTTCGGTATTGCTGTTGGCAACGGGACGCCAGACACATAAACCATTTGCAATCTCAGGGGGTAGTTCAATAAAACTCTCCATTGCCATTCCACCGTCAAACCCGACGGCTGCCAGCCCACCAAAAATTTCATCCCAATCACAGGTTCCACATCCAGGCGTTCCCCTGTCACTCTCGGAGAGATGAATGTATTTCAAATATTTTGACGCATCAATGATCCCATTCACAACACCTTTTTCTTCAATGTTCATGTGATATGTGTCAAGATGGATGAACACATTATCATTGCCGATGCGTTCAATTAGATCCCGAGCCTGCCAGCCAGTGTTAAGCAAATGGGTTTCATATCTATTTACCGGTTCGATACCAAATAGTAATCCCAGGGATTTGGCATATTTGCCTATTACATCTACAGCGTACGCAACATTGTCAATTTCTGCCCTAGTAGGTGGAAAACCAGTTCGTTCTCCTATTCCGCCAAATGTAACTCCAGTTAATGCATCTGCTCCCATTTCCTTGGACTTCTCCAGGGCAATTTTCAGAAAAGCTATGGCACCTTCAGGATTATTCGACGGCCATCTGCCTTCAGGCAAACCCAATGAACATACTGCATTCAATTCATATTTTTCCAGTAGTTTGCGTGTATATACCGTATCTACAATTGATGGATCCAATAGAGGAATTTCCACAAAATCTACATAGTAACTTGCTGCCGAACGAACACCCAGCTCAGCTCCATCACGATCCCACTTCATCGTCCACATGCAAGCATGTACGCCAAATCCCTTCATTTCATTCCCTTCTTGCCAAATAATTCCTCAATTGATTTACCACATGCCTGATTACCATGACCAAAATCAAAAATAAACCCCATACTGCTGTTGACAGGTGCTGATTGGCCCCCAAAAGGTTTAATCCCGAAGACAATACTTGCAGGATAATCAAGGCAATAACCACGGGCATTACTTTTCCAAATCCACCAAAAGGATCGATGCCGCCCAAGAAGCAAGCCAATACGGTCACCAGTAACAAGGCTTCCCCATGCCCAACCCGAACAGAATTGAAACGGGAAACCATGAGAATTCCTGCAATACCACACAAGACACCTGAAAATGTATAAATCAGGGTTAGCGTCTTTTTGGTTGGAATTCCCGAATATTCAGAGGCGTTGAGGTTGGATCCAATCATGTAAACTGAAAATCCATGTTTGGTTGACACAAGCATTATATGCCATGCCAGGGCAACCAGTGTAAAAATAATCATGGGAATGGGTATCAGGAACAAACTGCCATGACCAATGGTTCCAACAAATTCTGGAAAACCGGATATATCGCCCCCTCGTGTAAGGAACTCACCAAGTCCCCGCAGAAATATCATCATGGCCAGTGAAACCAAAATTGGATGGGCACCCGTGTAAGCGACGGCAAGCCCCATGACAAGTCCGGCGGCTGCCCCTACGGCAAGAGCTGCAGCGACCCCGATGATAAAAGCAAATATTCCTGCGTCAGGTCCACCAGCCTGCAACAATGTCCAGGCAAGCGTTAATCCGGAAAGGTTTGCAGTAAATATAATTGCCAAATTGAGACCACCCGAAAGTATCGGAGCAAGCATGGCAAGTGTCAGGATTCCCAACACTGGAAGTTGAAAAGCCATCGAACTGAGATTGGCTGCAGTCAAAAATCTTGGTGTCAAACTGGAAAATGTAAGAAACAGGAACGCCAGAAAGCAAATCAGGGCGAAAGTTTCCTTGCCTATTTGATCAGAAATATTTTGAACAAGTTGTCGCATGATCAGTAGCGTGTACGAATATATTTTCCAGGGTTTTTAAACAGATCAGAACCAATTTGAATATTTGATGTTGAAACTGCTATCAGGATGCTTCCACCAATGATCATCTGGAATGCAAACGGCGAAACTCCCAGGAGGTTAAGACCATTTTGCGTGATGGCCACAAACATGACTCCAAGAAGACACCCAAGTATTGAACCCTTGCCACCACCTAACCTTGCACCTCCAAGGACGACAGCTGCCAAGACTTCGAGTTCTCGTCCATACAAGGCATTGGGGATTACCTCTTTGACGATGTTGACTTGCATCAGGCCTGCTATACCTGCCATCATCCCCATCCAGCCATAAGCCACGGCTTGCATAAGGGCAATATTGACACCTGCTCGTCTAGCAGCCTCAGGATTATCACCAAATGCATAGAGCTGACGTCCGGTGCCGGTGAACCTTATCAATATCCAGGTTGCTACAACACATCCAATCATTACTGCAACGGCAAGATTAAGTTCGGACCATGTACCATTGGCTGACTGATGTTCAAAAATAAATATACGTGATGTCCACCAACTGGGAAGATTGTAAATGTTCCTACCTGAAGTGAAGAACATCAACAGCCCAAAAAATGCGTTGAAAGTGGCAATGGTGATAACAATCGAAATAATTCGGAATCCATGAATCAAGGTGGCATTGATAAGGCCCAAACCTATACCAATCAAGCCGCTTACCAAGAAACCCAGAATCCAATTGCCTCCACCCAGGAACCCGAAACAGTAGGCAGCAACATACTGTACAACTGAGGCGGCTACGGCAAATGAAATGTCAATACCACCAGAAATTAAAACAACAAGCAAGCCAACCGCCCAAATGAGGTTTACAGCATTGTTGTTGAGTAATGAAGTTAGGTTTCCAAGGCTCAGAAACTGGTCTGAGGCAAGAGACAAACCAAAACACATAATGACGAGAACGACCAGCAGACGCATCTCTACCGTGTAGTTTGCAAATAATTTCAACCTAAGCATATACTATGCTTTCAAGCTGCTCGACTGAATGTTCCAAGGGATTATGCTCTAGGTTGATTTCGCCGTTGGTCATTACCAAAACCCGGTCGGAGTTAAAGTGTACTTCATGAACCTCGTCCGAAATCAGAAGGATTCCCATTCCTTGCTCGGCGAGGGATTTGACAATTCTGAAGATGCCTGCTCTGGCACCCACATCAACACCAACCGTCGGATTATCCAATATCATCAACTGTGGTTCGGTGGCCAGCCACTTGGCGAGGACAACCCTTTGTTGGTTTCCTCCTGAAAGGGTAGAAACCGCATCAGAAGGTTCGCCAATTCTTATGGCCAACTCCTTGATCCAATAATTGACCATGGATTCCTTTTTCTTGTCAGAAACAAACCCCATGAATGTCAGGATTCTATTGAGTACTGTAGTTACAATGTTGTCGGCGATTGATTGAGGTTGAATCAACCCAAGCGAAAGACGGTCCTCAGAAACATAGGCAATTCCTTCGAGTATGGCATCTCGAATGGAACTGAAATTAACTTCCTTGCCACCAAGTCTGATAGTACCCGAAGTCGGTTTTGTCATTCCTATCACGGCATGTGCCAACTCCGTTCGACCGGCACCGATCAGGCCTGTGAGTCCTACGATTTCCCCTTTTTTGATATTCAATGATACGTTTTGGAATTCATTTTCCCGTGACAGGTTTTCTATTTCCAAAATTGATTCGGTATCAATATCAGGAGTTGCTGTAACCTCATTAACCAGGGTGAGATTGGTCATCAATTCGGCAAGTTTCGTTTGCGTCATACCCTCTGTTGGAAAAACTCCTACAAGATGCCCATCACGCAAAACGGTTACCTGTGAGGAAATGGCAAGAACTTCGGCCAATCGGTGACTTACGAAGACAACCGCAACACCGTCTTCGGATAGTTTCTGCACAATCCTCATGAGCATGTTTGTTTCGGATTGGGTCAGGGAGGAAGTGGGTTCGTCCATGAAAATCAACTTGGCATTTCCCATCAAGGCTCTGGCAATGGCAACAATTTGCCTTTGGGCAATGGGCAAGTCCTTGATGGGCTCATCCAGGTCCATTTCAACATTCAAGCGTTTTAGAATAGCTTCAACCTTGGGCTTGAATGATTCGGTTCGAACCAGCTTCGGCCAGAACCCTACCACTTCATCAAAGGAGATATTTTCTGCCACGGACATATGGGGAAAAAGCGCAAGGTCTTGCCAGATGACCGAAATTCCCATTTCCCTTGCTAGGGCAGGGGTAATATGGTCTATTTCCTTCCCAAGTATATTCAGTTTTGCTCCTGGTGAAGGAGTATAAACACCTGTAATTATCTTGATCAGGGTACTTTTCCCGCACCCATTTTCTCCAGCAAGACAATGAACTTCACCTGGTTTTACCTGGAATGATACGTCGGTCAATGCCTTGACACCACCGAAATTCTTGGAAACATTCTCAAGTGATAATACCCATTCCGGATCAGTTGTCATCGTTACAGGTCCTGGAATTCATTTTACCAATTGGAAGGAAGGTTACCGATAAACAATTATTTACCAACCCTTCCTGAAATTATTTTCAGATGCACAATGTGTATAAGACCACATATTTGTGGGGAAGATAATCGGGTGGAGGCAAGAACCCCCACCCATAAACAATTAGAGGCCCATATCAGCCAAACCGTCAACGGTGTTGACGTTCAATTCAAGAAGGTTATCGGTAATGATATTTCTGGTTGCTGGGTCCGGGCTCACCGCACCAAGTCCTTCAATCATGGTTCCTTCTTCAATAGATGCACCATCAGCAAGCATCTTGCCCATGGTTACGAAAACCCGACCGGCTTCCATGGGGTTCCACATAAACCCGCCGGAGAGAATTCCTTCATGCACCAACTGTCTGCCCTGTCCTGGTGAAAATGGTCCAAGAACATGAATCTGTCCTCCCATTCTTCTTTCCTGGACAGCTCGACCAGCACCAATCGGGCCTTGGCTACCAAAAGCCAGGAAACCCTTGAGATCCGGATTTGCTGCTATAAGATCCAGGGCTGTGGTACGACTGTCATCGACACTTTCGGCAACCCCGTAACGTTCACCTATCAGCTCAAGTTGGGGACAATTTTCTCCCATCCAAGCAATAGCTGCATCTGCCCAAGCATTGTGCAATGGGACTGTGAGTGAGCCGACATAAACTGCATATTGACCAGAACCATTAACCTTTTCACAAAGCAGTTTAGCATGTGCTTCACCAAATCCTGTTGCAGATGCTAGTTCGAAATTCCAATCAACATTCATCAGGCCTGGTCCTTCATGTGCGACAACCTTGATGCCTGCTTCCATTGCCTTGGTGAGGACTGGTTCAAGAGCACCTTCGTCATTCGGTACAACACCGATGATATCGACCCCTTGGGCAATCAAGTCTTCAATGGCTCTAACCTGAAGTGCCGGGTCGGCAGAAGTAGGGCCTACCATCCAGGCATCCATACCGAGTTCAGCTCCCCTGGCCTTGATTCCTTCCTCCATGGCATTGAACCAGGGTATTCCCCCGATT
>WTGT01000175.1 GCA_011523445.1 Paracoccaceae bacterium | reverse complement strand
GGTAAGAGTACCATAGTGTGATTGTTGCCTGGCGCCCAACATATTCAGATTAGGGCCATTAATTATAAGTAACGAAGTCATATTTTTTTCCATTCGAATGTCTCAAGTACCCATTATAAGCGAATAAGAGTTTATTTAACATAATATATATTATCGGCTTTTTAGATAGGTGCCTTTTCGGCATCCTCAAGTTCTTTCCAATAACCCCTTACCCAATTCTTGATTGTCAATGCTTCTTCCCAGCGATT
Organism: Paracoccaceae bacterium; assembly: GCA_011523445.1. Classification (GTDB taxonomy): domain Bacteria; phylum Pseudomonadota; class Alphaproteobacteria; order Rhodobacterales; family Rhodobacteraceae; genus MPNP01. The sequence goes on along the minus strand of WTGT01000175.1, from coordinate 6,415 downwards.
GGACATTTCCTTTCCGTTTCTATCTGTCATTGCATATTCAGGTGGACCAAGTTCACACAAAAACAAACAGTCCCCTGATTTATTTCTTTTTCGCCAGGAAACCAGACCTTCGTACCACCAATCCTGAAATAACCTAACCCATTTTTGATGCTGGGGAAAATCGAGTTGAAGCTGGATCTGCTGGCGGCTTGCCACTCGTCCCTGAAAACTCTGTGAGCGATTCAGAATTCTGGTTATCAAGGAAAGATCCCGGTCACTCAATGGAAACCAGAACTCCCTATCAACAACATAATGGGATAGATCGGCACACATATCCATCTCAGGAATTGCATCCAGCAATTCCAATGTCGGGTATAAATCGTTTGTTATACAATTCCTGTGGGTTTCGAATTGTATCGGCATACCTATTCTGTCAGCCATTTCCAGCCAGGTTCGGATGATCGGAATCATGCCCTTTACTGAAATCGGCATTACCTGACCAATTACATCGACAAAGGGAGCACCAAAATCCTTGGCCATTTTCAAAGTATCAGACAAGGATTCAACAGATTTGGGAAAAGCAACAATCAAGGGAGTAAGGTTGTTTTGCATGATATATGGATAAACTTCCATGGCAAGTTTGACATCACCTGCCCCCAAATCAATCGCCAATCCATCATATCCGGCCTCGGCAACTTTTGCACAGATTTGATCCAGTTCCAAAACTTCACCGGTGTTGTCATGAGGCCTCATTGACCACAATGAGGTGTATACCTTTAGTGTTCTTGACAAGATCGATTAACCCTCAGCTGGAATTCTGTAATCCCTGCCATAACTGTTCGGGACAACCCAAACCTCGTTCATGGGATAATCCTTTTCATCCTTGGCAGCAAGTTTGCGTATGACCTCGATCTGAAACTCGATCCATCCCATTCGGTGAACATATGGCACCTTCTGTTCCATTTTTTCATTCAATTTTTTCAGTTTCCAAAATGGAACACCGGGAAAAGTATGATGTGCTGTATGATATGGCATTTGCCAGCATAACCATCTCATCACGGCATTCGTCCTGGTTGATCTAGTATTTTTCAAAATATCATCCTCATGACTCAAACCTAGATGCTCGATTGTATTTTGGAGTTGATGAATGGGCTTGGTTAGAACCATGGGAAGTATCCAAAAGGTCAAAACAACCCAGGTTTGAAAATAGATTGATGCAATTGCGATTAATACATAACCAAGGATATGCAATCTTGATTCCAAAATAACCTTTCCTTCTTCCTCTTTCCGAATGAAGGGTTCGATAATTATTCCCCGTGCCCTTCGGACTATCCCAAATACTCTATTCCTCCAATAGGTTGCGCCAGACAACCAAAGTAGATAGGTATTCAAGGTATAGGGTTCCCTGATCAATTCTCCATCTCGTTCCCAGTCCTGGGTCCACTGATGATGGGCGAAGTGCATAATCTGATCAAAATCCCTTGGGAATAATTGAAAAAAACCGATAACTCTCCCGAAAAAAATATTTAACCAGCGGGTTTTAAACACTGTTCCGTGGGAAAGCTCATGCTCGCCAGCGTACAGGAAATTGATAATTACACCAAGTACAAACCCAGTCAAGAGTACCCAATAGGAACCCATGGCTAAGGCATGCAGATATCCTACCAAGATCAAGGAACCGAAATGTGAGCCAAGTTGCAGGAATCCCCTGAAATCGGATTTTTGACTCAGTTCTCTTAATTCAGCAGGAGTAATCAATTTCCTTCGAGAAAAGACGGCATCTTCCATTTTTTTCCTAAATTTCGAACTGGCAAGAATAATAATCTATTTATATAAGTAGAAAATAATTTGCAGGAAATACTTTACATTTTTGACTTTCGGGTGTTTTCCACTGATTTTTAGGTAGATAAGGTTAAATGGTGACCGGATGGATAGCAATACTCAATCATCTCCTCAATGGGGAATCAATAATGATTATGCCAAACTGACTGATGTACTCTTGGGAACACCAGAGTATTACCGATGGGTAGAAGCCGGTCCCCTAATTGGACGTACCTTGGCCAACGCTCATATGACAGGTGCTACTTTCAATCTGCAGACAGCCATGGCACAACATGCCGAAATGGTATCAATTTACAAGGAAAACGATGTTAATTGTCATTATCTGGACAGTGATGAGGCATTACACCGAAATTTCTTTGCCCGAGACAGTTCTGCCATGACACCTTGGGGGGCCTTGATTTGCCACATGCAATTGAAATGCCGTCGGGCAGATTATGTTACTGCAATCAAATTCTATCAGGATAACAATATCCCGATCTGGAAGTATGCTACAGCCGGCCATTTTGAAGGTGGCGATTTCAATATCATTGAACCTGGACGTGTTCTGATTGGCTATTGTGGAGAAAGATCAGAAAAGGAAGGGTCAGAACAGGTCGCCGAATATGTTAGGGCAGAAGGCTGGGAAGCAGTTGTGGCGCCTATTAGCCGTGAATTTGTCCATATGGATGGATTGATCGTTCCCCTAGCCGAGAAATTGGCAGTAGCCTGTGTGGATGCAATGGAGCCCTGGTTGGTGGATATTGTCAAGGGTTGGGGTATCGAAATCGTTGATGTTGAATATCGTGAGGCAAAAAATCTGGGTGTCAATCTTGTTGCATTAGGTAATGACAAAGTACTATCTATGGCTGGAGCAACTGAACTGAACGGTAAAATGAGGGCCTTGGGATTCGATGTTTATGATCCGGACATGTCGATGTTTACCCTTGGTGGTGGTGGAGTTCATTGCCTTTGCCAGGCATTGCACAGGGAAGAAGTGTAATCAATTACATGAGAGTAGCAGGCTGATTGATCAGTGTAAACTGATTAATTGGTTTCTACAGGTAACTGGGATCGATAGTTCTTCGAACCTATTCTATCCTAGTGCGTATCCAGTACCTCGAACAGTCCTTAAGTAATCCTCTCCACCATATTGGCACAATGCTTTCCTCAAGCGACCGATATGTACGTCAACCGTCCTGATTTCCACATAGATATCCCTGCCCCAGATTCGATTGAGTAACTGATCACGGGACCAGACCCTCCCTGGTTTCTCTATGAAGGTAGCTAGGAGATTGAACTCAGTGGGGCCAAGTTTCAACAACTTACCATCGCGGTAAACTTTGAACTGTTCTGAATCAAGGATGATATCCTTGTATACAAGCTTTTGCCCAACTGAACTTGGTCTTGTTCGCCGTAAGTTAGCCTTTACCCTCGCGATCAATTCCGAAACGGAGAATGGTTTGACAATATAATCATCGGCCCCAATCTCAAGACCATGCACCCTGTCTTCTTCATCTTCCCGTGCCGAGACGATAATGACGGGTATGTCCTGTAAGGACTGTGATGCTCTCAAATAAGTACACACTTCTATACCGGATAGTTTGGGCAGCATCCAGTCAAGTAATACGATGTCAGGTTTGAGTTCCTTTGTCATATCCAGTGCATCACGTCCGTTTGATGCCTTTATGACCTTGAACCCGGAGTTCTCAAGGTTGTAAGAAAGCAGTTCCATATGGGACTGGTCATCCTCAGCGATCAAAACTACCGGGAGGTTCTTCTCCATTAATCGTCCTGATTTTCGGTGATTTCATCAAAGGAGGTTGTTACCAGTTTTGAACGATTATCCTTAGGTAGTTTGCCGGAAACCAGAAAAATAATTTGCTCGGCAATTCCGGTTGAATGATCACCTATTCTCTCCAGGTTTTTTGCAATAAACAGCAAATGCATTGTAGTGGAAATATTACGGGCATCTTCCATCATGAATGTGAGGTGTTCACGGAAAAGCGAGTTGTACATCTGATCAATGTCTTCATCCTTGATAATGATTGATTCCGCTTTCTCAATGTCCTGCTGGATAAATGAATCCAGTGTTTCCTTTATTTGAACTTGTACTGCCTTGGTAAGTCTTCTGACCGAACCGATTGCCAATTTTTCCTTACCATCATAATTGATTACTTCATCAACCCTTTTGGCAATGTTTTTTGCATAGTCCCCTATTCTCTCAAGATTTGTTGCAATTTTCATGATAACAACAATAGTTCTGAGATCCTTTGCCTGAGGTTGCCATAAGGCCAGGAGTTTAATGGCTGAATTGGTAATTTCCTCTTCCATGAGATCAATTTCATCATCCCCAGCCACAACTTCTTCGGCAATCCGAGAATCTCTTTTTTTCAGAGATTTATTGGTAAGTCTCAAGGCATTTTCCACCATGCCACCCATGGTAACAAGTTGGGTTGTTATCTGATTCAGTTCATCATCAAAGGCAGAATGAATGTGCTTTGATTCCATTTGAAACTCCTTAATCAACCTATCCTACCAGTGATATAGCTTTCGGTTTTTTCGTCGGAAGGGTTGGTAAAAATTACATTTGTTGCATTTTGCTCGATCAAGTACCCGAGATGGAAAAATGCAGTCATCTGGCTTATCCTGGCAGCCTGTGACATTGAGTGGGTTACAATTACCACTGTATAATCATTCTTTAACTGGTCAATCAGGTCCTCGATCTGTGAAGTTGCAATTGGATCCAGTGCTGAACAGGGTTCATCCATTAACAATACCTCAGGTTGTGTCGCAATTGCCCTGGCGATACACAAACGCTGTTGCTGCCCACCCGACAGCCCGGTTCCCGGTTCCTGTAAACGATCCTTGACTTCATCCCATAGTGCGGCATTTATCAATGACTTATGCACAATTTCCTCCAGCTCCTGCTTGTTATTGGCCAGACCGTGAATTCTTGGTCCATAAGCCACATTGTCGAATATTGATTTCGGAAACGGATTGGGTTTCTGAAAAACCATTCCAACCCTTGCTCTTAACAGAACGGGGTCAACCGACTTCTTGTGGATATCTTCACCATCAATTTCTATTTGGCCACTAACCTGACATTGGGGTATGGTATCATTCATACGGTTGATACACCTCAGAAAAGTAGATTTACCACAACCCGAAGGGCCAATCAATGATGTTACAGTTTTATCTTGGATATCGAGTGACACATCAAACAAGGCCTGTTTTCCGGAATAGGAAACACTCACGTTTCTTGTTGTTATCTTATTTCTAGACACTTTGGCATCACTACTAGAATTCAGTTGTTATCAACAATCTAATCCAAAATTACAGCTATTGAAACAACAAACCTTGAAGGTTTTGTGAAATTTTACTATTCCCCAAAATGTGATTTTCTCCATCAACTAGTTTTGCGGCAGCAAGGGTAGGATAACTGAGAACACGCTTCCCTTGCCAATATCACTGGAAATTTCCAACCTACCCCGATGTCGGTTCAATATATGTTTAACAATTGCCAGACCTAACCCGGTACCACCTACTTCCCTCGAACGGTGTTTGTCTATCCTGTAAAACCTCTCAGTAAGTCTGGGTATGTGTATGGGATCAAATCCGTTTCCGTAATCCCTGATATCAATCTTGACATGGTCCTGATTGGCCAGATAATTTTCTTTTACCAGTTCACAATTCAATTCAACGTTTCCCTTGGCTGGACCGTACTTTATTGCATTTTCCAAAAGGTTGTTGAATACCTGAATGAGTTGATCCTTGTCTCCCCGAATTGCAAAATTCGAATTCAATCCACTTATCAGGATACGTGTTTCATATTTTTGTGTTAGAGGCCGCATGGCATTCTTGGCTATATCCAACACATCACTGAGATTGACTTCCCTGGATGGCTCTGTAGTTTCATTTACCTCGACTTTTGAAAGAGACAACAAATCACGAACCAACCTGTTCATGCGAAAGGCTTCATTTTCCATTATTTCGAGGAATTTTATTCTGGCTTGCGGATCATCCCAGCTATCGTTTTTCAGAGTTTCAATAAATCCGTACAATGAAGTGAGTGGAGTTTTGAGTTCATGGCTGACATTGGCAACAAAATCCCTTCTCATTTGTTCGGCACTTCCCCTAATAGATTCATCGATCAAGGAAATTACCAGTACCCTCTCCTCCTGAGAATTTAAATCAACAGGATTGAACATGAGTGTAAGGTTTTTTTCAATTTCATTTCTGGTTTCAATGATATTTGCAATCTTGACTTCCCTTTCGGAAAGTGATTCCTTGATACACTTCAGCACATCCGGCTGTCTGAACAGTAAATAGAGGGAATTCCCAACCAGTGGTGAATTAAAGTATTTTGTTGCCTCAGAATTGGTTGAAATTATCATCATGGATTTGTCAACAAGAATTACCGGGATGGGGAATCCGGCTATTACTTCTTCAATTGAACAAACAGGCTCTGTCATGATAACAGTAAATCATATTCAATCAGAAAATTGACATGCAGGGATATTAATCAAAGAGCTTTCTGCACAGAACTAATCCATCAACCAATTTATCCACTTCTTCCTTAGTGTTGTACAAGGCAAACGAGGCCCTGCATGTGGCG
>WTGT01000304.1 GCA_011523445.1 Paracoccaceae bacterium | reverse complement strand
AATTAACCCCAAGCAATCCTGAAGTTACATTTTACCCTTTTAAATATTCTGATATTATTAACCTATCTTGCGGTTTGAAAATCCATTTCAAATTTTGATAGATAACAGGGTATCTGTTAACGATTACAGGTTAACAGGCGTTATGTTCGGAAATAAAGAATGACAGAGTCCAAAACAGTCATTTCGTGTAGTAATATCTGGAAACTCTTTGGGAGAAGTCCGAAGGGCTATTTACAGGGTATTCCCGATGATACGCCCTATGAAAAAATTGTTGAAGACGGGTATATTGCTGCCGTCAGGCAGGTTTCATTGGATATTACGGAAGGTGAAATGATTGTTATCATGGGGCTTTCCGGTTCAGGAAAATCAACACTTGTCCGTTGCTTTGCCAGACTTCTGGATATCACCAAGGGGAACATTTGGGTTGATGGCGAGGACATCGGAAAAATGTCGGAAAACCAACTGATTCAATTGCGTCGCAAGAAAATGGGTATGGTTTTTCAGAATTTTGGTTTATTGCCACACCGTACGGTGTTGAACAACGTGGCCTTCCCATTGGAGATGCGAGGGCAGGGAGTTCATGAAAGACATGAGCGTGCCATGGAAATGATCGATTTGGTTGGTCTAGGTGGCAGAGAGGATTATTATCCCAGAGAATTATCAGGTGGGCAGCAGCAAAGAGTTGGTATTGCCAGAAGTCTGGCCATTGAACCTGACATCTGGTTTCTGGATGAACCATTTTCCGCCTTGGATCCTCTGATACGTCGGGAAATGCAGGATGAGTTTTTACGGCTCCAGGGAATGCTCAACAAAACGATTGTCTTCATTACCCATGATTTTGATGAAGCCTTGAGATTGGCTGATAGAATAGCAATCATGAAGGATGGTGCCATTGAGCAATGCAATACTCCTGATCAAATTGTGCTTAAACCAGCAACAGAATATGTCTCAAAATTTACCTTGGAAATCGAAAAAGCTAGGGTTGTACATGCCAGGGGTATGCTTCAGGCAACCCGAGATCCTGAAGGCAGTATTGCAAATTTTTCAATATCAGGAGAAAAAACGATCCAGGAGCTTGCTAGAATCCTTGTAAATGAGGAATTTGAATTTTATCCAGTTGAAGACAGTGATGGTCAGAACCTTGGATTCCTGAACCGACAAGAAGCTCTGGAGTTACTTATCGGGCCAAACAATGCTGGGTAGTTCCAATTTATCTTCCAACGGATTCCTAGGGCTGAACAATAAGCATTGGACCTTTATATTCCTAGCCATAACGCTTGTATTGGCGTTATTCAAGGGAATCTTTCCCGAAGGTTTGACCAGACCTCCCGAATTCCTAGTATTGCCCTTTGCCGACTGGATCAATTTCTTTTTTGTCTTTCTCAGGGATGATCTCGGTCTGATTTATGTATCAAGAGCCATCTCGGGGGGCGTTGAGTGGTTACTTGATATTACAGCCAATCTCCTATACGGCAAGCATCGGTGGCCTCGCATTGGTCCCATCCCATGGTCTGCAATCGCGGCTACGGCTTTTGTACTTGGGTATAGCCTTGGTGGTTGGAGGCTTTCCCTTATTTCGGGTGGGACGTTCATTTGGATAGCTGTCATGGGACAATGGAAGTGGGCCATGGAAACACTTTCGGTTATCATTGTCGCAACTCCGATATCGGTTTTGATCGGTCTAATTTTTGGAACTCTTGCTTGGCGAAGCAAAATATTCGAAAGGATCCTGAATCCAATCCTTAATGTGGCCCAAACCATGCCTCATTTTGCCTACATGATTCCATTGGTTGTCTTTATTGGAGTAGGTCCCAAGGCCGGAGCAATTGTAACAGTTATATTTGCCGTACCTCCGATGATTAGGATGACCCTCTTGGGATTGAAAAGTGTACCACCTGAAGTTATAGAGGGTGGTAAAATGGCAGGGTCAACTGGATGGCAGTTGTTGAGATTTGTCCGCATTCCCTCGGCAAGAACAGAAATACTTATTGGTGTAAACCAGGTCATCATGCAGTGTTTGGCAATGGTAGTCTTGGCAAGTTTCATTGGTATGCCTGGATTGGGACAAAAGCTACTGCAACTCCTGCAATCCCTGAAAATTGGTCAATCGGTGGAAATCGGAATTTCCATCGTGCTCATTGCCATAACACTTGATAGGTGTACCCAAGCTTGGGCCAAGCGGCAACCGATTCATTTTCCTAAGGGGACCTCCATCTTCCTACGCCACAAATTCTTCTTTTCCTGGTTGGTTTTGTTCGTGCTGTTTCTGGTTTTAGGTAAATTCATTCCCATCCTTGAAGAGGTAAAAAGAAATCAAGCCCTTTCAATTTCTTCTCCCATTGAGATCGGGGTTGATTGGTTGGTAATCACACTTGATCCTGTAACACAATGGATCAGGTGGTTTCTTATTACCTGGATATTAATACCCTTGAGGAATTTTTACCTTTGGGTACCCTTTACAGCTGTTCTTGCTCTCTTGGCATGCATTGGTTTCAGAATAGGGGGAGTGAGATCAGCTCTGATATGTACAAGCTTCTTTGCCCTGATTGCCATTTCCGGTTGGTGGGACCGAACCATGATTACGGTTTATACCGTTACCGTAGCGGTTATAATAGCAGCCACAATAGGATTTCCGATGGGTGTTTTTGCCAGCTTTGGTGATCGATCTTCCAAGACGATCTTGCTTATATGTGATACCCTTCAAACCTTTCCGAGTTTTATCTACCTCATTCCAGTTGTCATGCTCTTCGGGGTTAATGATGTGGCCGTGATTGGAGCAGTAGTATTGTTTGCTGCAGTTCCCTTGACCCGATATACGGTAGAAGGTTTGAGGAACGTGGACCCGCAAATCATTGAAGCTTCCCAGATGTCTGGTGCAACCAAGTATCAGACACTCTTCAAAGCTCGTCTCCCAATGGCTATCCCGACCATTATGGTAGGGGTAAACCAGTCAGTCATGTTTTCTCTTTTCATGGTAATCATAGCTGCATTTATCGGTACCCAGGATTTGGGACAGGAGATGCAACGGGCTCTCTCCTTTACTGATGTGGGGAAAGGATTGGTATTGGGCTTGATCGTTTCATTTATCGGTTTGATGGTCGATCACCTGATAATGACTTGGTCTTATTCAAGAAAAAAGGCACTAGGTATCAATTAACCCGGGACTATGGTTGTAGGGTGGTGGTTCCAATTGAATTGGACCTAGCCAAATCGGGATTGAGGGACATTCGGAGATATTTGTTTTGGGCAAAATGTCTGCTGAGATCATCATAATATTGCGACAGGGGATGACCACTTTGTCCGGTCGCGATTATAAATTCTGATTCATCCAAATTGGAAAAATCATAAACCCCTCTGTATCCGGCACCGTGATCGGATGAAAATATATCGGGAAATTCACCACTGGGGGATGATCTGTTCAAGGTATCTATACTACCTGAACCCGGGTATCTGATATTGAGCCAGGACATTAATGGTGCAGAACCCAGGGGAGTATGGTCGTGGTTTATCTGATGGGCCGCACCCCATTTCCACAAACTGATATCTTCGCCATAGGAAGTTACCAAGGCCCTGAGTGTATCATCCAAGGCCAGTGAGGCTATTGTGTCACAATCTTCAACCCGTTCAGTCTGAATGAAATCACACCATGAGGAAGCACCGTCAATATCCCTGAACACCCGTTCGAGGAAATCTGCATCGGGATAGGAATAATCCTCATAAATTGTTCCGAGTTCATCCTGGGTTATCAAGCGAAATATTGAAACCAGCCACTGGGAATATATCAATGGTTGAGCCTTATCCTGATCCATATCACCTACCCAGTCATTCAATAACCCCAAGGCATCGATTTTAAGAGCAGATTGTTCATCAGCAGGATTGGCTCCTATCAAATGTCCCATACCGCGACTGAATAGGGGAACCAAAGTCCTGGCCGTTTCTGATACAATATCAATTTGGGTCTGAATGGTACTTTGCTTGGAATGGATGGGCCTTGTTGTGAGAATATTATTTAACCTTTTGTATCTTTTCGTGTCATTCCAGGAAAAACTCAAGTGATGGGGATACTCCTGATCTACGGGTTTGTTGTTTGTGTTTGCAAGGTATCCGGTACTAGGATTTATGATTCTTGGCATATCTTCATATGGTATTGATCCGTACCATCTGTTTCTATATTTCCACCCTGCCGAGGGCAAACGCCCTTCGGTTTCATGGAAAGAACTTCGCAAGGGAGATTTTCCAACCAATTGATAAGCGATATTATCACCATCCGATATAAAAAAGTTCAAACCGGGTGTATGGGCCTTGCCCATGTGCTGGAGACCATCATCAATGGTAGCGGCTTTCATAAGTCCGATTGCAGCTGAGAGAGATGTGTTTTGGGGTTCAAAAAGTGTCCAGGCAAGGGATGCTACATGACCATCGGGAACAATTGATTTCAAATTGTAGAATTTTTTTGGTATGACTGGGCCATTTTCTGACCAGCTCAGTTGAATGGTAGTTGGTAAGGCCTGTCCCTTTACTTCAATGTCAGACAATCTGTTTCTGAAATTCCTGAAACCTGTTGGTGTCAAATATCTATTGTCGTTGGTTGGGTCCAATTTCTCGAAATAAAGATCCTGATCATCAATATTGGCAAAGGTGATACCCCAGGCCAGATGCGATGATCTGCCAGCAATAATTGCCGGAACACCTGGTATGGAAGCACCAATCACACCACCATTGGACAACTCTAGGCGGGCAAGATACCAAATTGATGGAACGGACAATCCCAGATGAGGGTCGCTAGCCAAAATGGCTTTGCCATTTACTGTTTTCTCAGGTGAAACAACCCAGGCATTCGAACCGCCCCCAAATCCGAGAACCTCACCAATATTCAACCCATCGACATCTTCTTCGGATTGAACCTCATTTTCTCCACCATCAATTTCCAGAGTTGATGAATTGCCAAAAGGAATCAGGTTGGGGCTGTAGGCATCTGGTAATATGGTTTTGAGTTTTTCCGGTCCCAGTTTTGACAATATCCTTTGTCCAAGGATTTCATTTTCCAGATGAGAAGCCAATCTGACAGCCTGCAGGTTCAGGATGGCAAGACTGTCAATGGGAGTCCAAGGATGAATGGATGATCTGAAAAGCAAGAATTCCGGTGCACCTTTGCCCCTCCAGATTGAATTAACCGAATTCAGGTGTGTATTTACCCCCCTAGCATAGGCTTCAAGCGCTTCAATGGTTTGCTGGTCCTGGAATGGTAGGGAGTTAGAAGCCAGATCATAAAGATCAAATCGACGCATCAACTCATCGATTTCGATTGTTTCATTTCCATAGATTTCCGATAACCTTCCTTGTGCAACCCGACGCAGATTGGTCATTTGCCAGAGTCTATCCTGTGCATGAACGTACCCCCAATGCAAAAAACACATCGCTGTCAGAAGTTCCAAAGATATGGGGGATATTATGTTCGGTTCTAACGATCTCAACTGGGTTGGTAATACCCAGAACCTTGAAGTTACCAGTATAATCTGGCAATGATTTTGACGAAAAGTAATATAAAACACCTAGAGTCAGTATGATCAGAAATCCAAAGATCATTAATATCCTGAATATCCAGCGAAATAGAAAAAGCATACCTAAGTCTGTAATAGTTCTTTATTTTAACATCTAATCAGGGAGGAAATTTCCACACCTGTATATTCCAAATTGAAAATTATGGTAGTTTATCCGGGATACCAATCAAATGAACCAATTATTTTACGTTTTGAGACCGTCAAGTGAAAGGTGAGATTTATTGGCTTGGATTTAAAGCCTAAGTGATTACTTTTTCATCAGGTACGAAACTGGATTTACAAATTATCCACCGACCAATAAATCTAAAACTCAATTTGAAGCATGTTTTCGGTAATTGATACTGGAGCTTCCAAGAAATGAAAGGATGAATAAATGGCTAAAGTCGCATTTGTTGGACTAGGGGTCATGGGCTTTCCCATGGCAGGACACCTCAAGAATGCTGGGCATGAGGTTAGTGTTTATAACCGAACGCAGGAAAAGGCAGATGAATGGGTTCGAAAATATTCCGGTACCAAGGAAAATACACCAAGGGAAGTTGCCCTTAACAAGGAATTTGTATTCACCTGTGTCGGTAATGACAATGATTTGAGGGAAGTTTGTACTGGTGAAGATGGAATTTTTGCTGGTATGGAGAAAGGATCAATTTTCGTTGATCATACGACTGTCTCGGCAAAAGTGACCAGTGAATTGCATGAAATACTTGAACCTAGGGGAATAGGTTTCATTGATGCACCCGTATCGGGTGGTCAGGCAGGTGCAGAAAATGGCCTCCTTTCAATCATGTGTGGAGGAAACCAGGATATATTTGATCAGGCAGAAAAGATCATGGCCTGTTATGCAAGGGTTTGCAAATTGATGGGAACAACCGGTGCTGGCCAACTTGCCAAGATGGTTAATCAAATTTGTATTGCAGGTATTTTGCAGGGGCTTTCCGAAGGCTTGAATTTTGCGGACAGGGCAGGTTTGGATGGCCGGAAGGTAGTCGAGGTCATATCCAAGGGTGCTGCTGGTTCTTGGCAAATGGAAAACCGATACTCCACAATGATTGATGGTGAGTTCGATTTTGGTTTTGCCGTTGACTGGATGCGCAAGGATTTAGGTATCTGTCTTCAGACAGGAGATGAAATCGGTGCAAGTC
>WTGT01000163.1 GCA_011523445.1 Paracoccaceae bacterium | reverse complement strand
TAAAGGTCCTTTCGGTAATTGACCCTTCCATCAGATGTAACCCAAACGGTTCTGTAGGTAATATGAACGGGAATATTCAAGGTAAGTTGAACCTCATGTTCACCTTTCAACTTTTTCGATTTTGTGACCAGCGTATCATAATCCAACCCTTCCATTGTCAGCAGGAACCTGGCAAAATCATGTGCCTTTTTCAATCGGATACATCCATGGCTATAAGCTCTGTATTCTCGATCAAACAAATTTCTAATGGGAGAATCATGCAAGTAAATGTTGTGGGAATTCGGGAACATGAACTTGACTCCCCCTAGTGGGTTGGTTGGACCCGGCAGTTGTCTGGCAGTGAAATTCAGGCTTTTATTTGAATACCCTTGTGAAAAATTGATTTTGGTTCTATCAATAGAATTCCCCTCTTTGTCGAAAAAGGAAATAAAGGGTTCCGATTCCAGATTACTCCTCAAACTCGGTATTATCTCCTCAATAATGATTGAGGCTGGTACATGCCAGATGGGGTTAATTACGATATACTCCATTTCATCCGAGAATTCAGGAGTCTGGAGATTGTCCTTGCTTTTTCCGACCACAACACCCGTTTCAAATTTAACTTCGCCCTGTTCAATGAAACGTGCCGTAAATTCGGGTATATTCACGATTACATACCAGGGGCCGAGGGATCTGTTCATCCATCGGTTTCTCTCCAGAGCTACGATGACTGATTCGAGTTTGATGTCAGGTGAAACATTAATGGCCTCTATGGTATTATAATTGGCAAAACCATTGGGTGTTAAACCATGATCCAACTGGAAAAGTTGAACTGCGTTCTTGAGTTCCAGATTGTAATCAGCTGAGGTGTTTCTTGGTAAATACCCCATTCTGATCAAACGGTTTCTGAGTTTAATAACCTCTGAACCCTCCTGCCCCGGCAACAATTCGGAAGCAAGTATTTCTTCTCCCCAGCCTCCTGACTCTATCTCCTTGCGTAATTTGTACAAAGTTTTGCGAAGAACGGTATATTCATCATTTTGGGGGGCGAGTTGAAGAAGAAAGGTTTCAGGATTGTTTTCCGTAATTCCCTTCAACAGATAATAAGGAGGTAATGGGGCCAATTTATCGACATCAATTAACTCTGATACCTCACTGGGTTTCAAATAGCCCGAGTTTATGACCTTCGCATACCGAAGGAAAAGCTTGGTAATCTGGATTTCGGTTGAAGCAATATTTTCAAAGTCATTGGCTAAGTAGATCCTATCCCAATCAGATTGCGTTTCAAAAATGTCGGTGGTTAATCCATGCGAATCCAGATTGTCTATAGCCCGGATAAAAGCATTCAATCGTTTCTGGTTATTTTCATCCTCACCTAGCCAGATCGGTTCGAAATTCCTTTCAACATAAAACTTCTCAGTCGAAGCATCGTTTTTTATTTCGGTGATCAATGCCAGTTCCAAAGGTGATGGCAGGTCAATGTCCAAACTACCCTTGACAGGAATCACCATAAAAAAAGAAACAAATACGGTTTGGATAACAGTACTTGATATAAATCTATATGTTATGTATAATCGACGTGTCATCTGAGGCCTCAAAGGTTTTAATTTATATATACCTCGTTCCATGCTTCTAGACAAGGTATACTCAACTTTAAAGGTACCCATGCGGTTAAATTTTTTTTTCAATTATACTTGCTGAGGATTCGGAATTGATTAAATTTGGGATCAAAACAAGAGATTGTTTGGGTTTACAAAAAGTCGAACAATTTCCAAAAACTATAAATCGTGTTGCAGACATAAAAAAAATTCATAAACTTGATAAAAATAACTGTTCCAATTTGAATGGTTTGGGTGGAGATTCCTGATTAATGGAAGAAAATAAAAGCAGTTTTAACCGAAGAAATTTTCTTCTGGGTACTGGGGCCACAGCTCTTTTGATTACTACCTCTGCCCCAGTTTATTCAAAAGCCCCGGGGTTTCTGAAAGGCGCAGGAATTTATCGCCAACTGCAGATGTATAATGGCCAAACCAATGAAAATATCAAAATGGTATACTGGATCGAAGGAAAATATATTCCCGATGCATTGGATGAAATAAGCAAGTTCATGCGGGATTGGCGGCAGAATAGATGGAAGCAAATTGATAAAAGAACAATCAATATCCTTTCGGCTGTTCATAAAATCCTGGAAACCAATGAACCTATCCAGCTACTGAGTGGATACAGGACGGTCGCCACAAATGAAATGCTGAGAAAAAGATCACCAAGGTCTGTATCCAAAAATTCCTACCATACCCTCGGGATGGCTGCTGATGTCAGGGTCAAGGGTGTTTCAACGAATAAACTTGCCAAGGCTGGAGAGACGTGTCGGTCAGGCGGTGTTGGAAGATATTCAAGATCCAGTTTTGTACATTTTGATTGTGCCAAAATAAGAAGTTGGGGATCTTGAGCCGCAAAATTGGTATTGATTGTTCAAGATTGAAATCTAATCCCTTCTAGGAACGTATAGTTCCATCTCCCTCTACCAGATACTTGAAACTCACCAGCTGTTCAGTCCCCACGGGACCACGTGCATGAATCTTGCCGGTTGCTATCCCAATTTCTGCTCCCATCCCAAATTCGCCTCCATCAGCAAATTGTGTTGAAGCATTTTTCATGAGTATCGCTGAATCCAGATTGTTGAAAAATTTCTCGGCCGTTGCATCATTTTCAGTAATTATTGCATCCGTATGGCCAGAACCGTATTGTTTGATATGTTCAATGGCCCCAATGACACCATTGACTGTTTTTACGGCAATAATCGAGTCCAAATATTCCTTGCCGTAATCCATATCACTGGCGGGCATTGTTCCGTCAACAGAAGAATATTTCCTGTCCGTTCTTACTTCGACGCCATTCTCAAGAAGGTCCATCACCAACGTTTCGCCATTTTCAAAAGCAACACTTTCATCAATCAATAGACATTCTGCAGCACCACAAATTCCAGTACGTCTTGTCTTGGCATTAACAACAACCCGTCGAGCCTTGTCCATGTCGGCATCCCTGTCAACATAGACATGACAAATTCCCTCAAGATGAGCAAAAACCGGTACTCTTGCCTCCTGCTGAACCCTTTCCACGAGATTTCGTCCTCCCCGAGGTACAATCACGTCAATAAATTCAGATAACCCCAACATTGCGCCTACTGCTGATCGATCAGTTGTCGGAACCAATTGTGATGTTGCTGATGGCAATCCTTCCTTGACAATACCTTCGATAAAGCATCTGTGAAGTTCCTTGGAAGTATGAAAACTGTCCGAACCACCACGTAAAATTGAAGCGTTGCCTGCTTTCAGACACAGGGCTGAGGCATCAATGGTTACATTTGGACGGGATTCGAAAATTACTCCTATGACACCCAAGGGCGTGGAGACTTTTTTGATTTTCAGACCTGAAGGTCTATTCCAGGCCGCAAGAACCTTGCCAACTGGATCTTGCTGCTGGGCAATATTCGAAATTGAATTCTCTAGATCATCCAACCTATCCGGGGTTAATTCCAACCGATCAAGCATGGCCGATGAAAGTCCTTTCTCGTTGCCCTTGCAAAGATCTTCCTTGTTGGCCTCGATAATGGCACTTCTATTTGTGTTGATAACCTCTCGGGCCCTTTCCAGAGCCTTGTTTTTTGTCTCACTAGAAGCAATCGCCAGAGTATCGGAAGCCTGCTTGGCCTTTTTTCCCAAATCCCTTACAAGATCTATTGTATCCATCTAACCAATCTACCCAATTCAATTTTCACCAGGACATATCATCCCTGTGTATCAAAGCGGCTCTTCCGGGGAAACCAAGAATTTGCTCGATCTCGCTGGATTTGTGCCCCTTGATCAATTCACTTTCGGTTTTGTTGTAACGAATCAGTCCTGCACCCAATCGTTCGCCTTTGCGAGAAATTATCTCAACGGCATCCCCCCTACCAAATGTTCCAACTACCTTATGAACTCCGGCCGGAAGAAGGGATTTACCACTTTGCAAGGCCTGAACCGCACCATCATCAATATAAACACTTCCCCTGGGTTTCAAAGAGGCAATCCAGTGCTTTCTGGCGATCTGGGGGTCGTGTTCAGGAATAAACCAGGTACAGTTTCCGCCTTTTAACAAATGCTGTACAGGATGATTTACCTTTCCTTCGGATATGACCATCGCACAACCGGCTTTAATGGCCGTTCGGGCCGCAATCAGTTTGGTTTTCATACCACCACTTGATAGATCTGTACCTGTTGAACCAGCCATGGCAAAAATTTTTGAATCAACTGAAGAGACAGTTTTCAATCGTACGGCTTCGGAATGTTTCCTAGGGTCCTTGTCGTACAATCCATCAACGTCAGAAAAAAGTACCAATATGTCTGCGCCAATCATTACCGATACTTGGGCAGCAAGGCGATCATTGTCCCCAAACCTTATTTCATCTGTTGCAATGCTGTCATTTTCATTGATTATCGGAACTACCCCCATGGCAAGCAAAGTCGACATTGTTGCTCTAGCATTCAAAAACCGCTTGCGATTATCATTGTCATCCAGTGTCAGCAGGATTTGTGCTGTTTTATGTCCAAAAGGCTTAAGTATTTCCTCATACATGCCAGCCAATTTGATTTGCCCACAAGCAGCAGAAGCTTGGGTTTGTTCCAATGACAACTTTCCTGTCGGAAAATCCAGAATTCTTCTACCCAGGGCTATTGAACCCGAAGAAACGATTACGATCTGCTTTTCCTGTTGTTTCAGATAATCAATATCTTCAGCAAGTGTTTGCAGCCATTTGGCATTCAATTGACCGGTTTCACTGTTAATCAACAGTGAAGAGCCAATTTTGATGATAACTTTCGAGGCTTGCTTAAAGGATTTCAGGGTGTCCATATGGTGCTCACTTCTTCATGAGGTTCTTCCTTGGTACACTGTTCATCCAGGAGTGTTCGCGCCAGGTACTCCAAACAATGATCAAGACCTGTCTTCATCAGGGCAGATACCGGGTATAATTTATACGGGATTACGGTTGTAAGTCCTTCCAAAAATTTCGTCATATCAGAATCAATTTGATCGATTTTATTGACAGCAACAATCCTAGGTTTGCTAGAAAGTCCATTGCCGTATCTTTCCAATTCATTATTGATTATCTCATAATCCTTCAGCGGGTCATTGCTGGTACCATCAATCAATTGTAACAAAACTGAACTTCTCTCAACATGCCCCAAAAACCTGACACCCAAGCCCTTGCCTTCACTTGACCCCTTAATCAAACCCGGAATATCCGCTATGGTAAAATCTAAATCATCTCTGTTAACCAGTCCCAATTTGGGATACAGTGTGGTAAAGGGATAGTCCCCACTTTTGGGTTTGGCATTCGAAACAGCCGACAAAAAGGTGGATTTGCCCGAATTGGGTAATCCTACCAGACCGACATCAGCAAAGATTTTCAAGCGTAAATAAATGGTGAGTTCCTTGCCGGCCATGCCAGAATTTGCAATGCGAGGGGCTTGGTTGGTTGATGACTTGAAGTGGGCATTGCCAAAACCACCTGTTCCACCTTGAAGCAAGGTTACCTGCTGATCTTTGGTTACCAAATCAAAAAGCAGGACGGATTGTGATTCATCTAGGATTTCAGTACCTATCGGGACATGAAGTATTACATCGCTGCCATTCGACCCATGTCTTTGCCGGCCACTACCGGACTTGCCATTGCCAGCAAAAAAATTACGCCGATAGGAAAAATCAACCAAGGTGTTTAGGCTTTCCTGGGTTCTGAAGATGACATCTCCCCCCTTCCCTCCATTCCCACCGTCAGGACCACCAAATTCAATAAATTTTTCCTTGCGAAAACTAACTGCTCCATTCCCTCCGGAACCGGAGCGAACTTTAATTTTTGCCAAATCCAGGAATTGCATCGTAAATCCAAAATCTAAAGATCACAAATATACAATAAAAGGCTACGTGCCCTGCAGCCTTTTTCTCAGGATATTTTTTTTGGTTAGATGGTAATAAAGAGGCGAAAGTTTTGATAAATCTGACAAGAAGGGATTGGATGACCTAGCCTTGTGTAACTGACACAAAACTTCTTCCCTTATAGCCTTTTGAGAAGGATACATGGCCTTCGGTCGTAGCAAAAATGGTATGGTCCTTGCCGGTACCGGTACCCTCACCTGCCCAGAATTTATTACCCCGTTGACGAACCAGAATATTTCCAGGAATTACTTTTTCTCCACCAAACTTTTTTACACCCAGCCGTCGACCTGCTGAGTCACGACCGTTGCGTGAAGAACCGCCAGCTTTCTTGTGTGCCATGATTTATTCCTTAGTTGAATTTAATCTGTTGATAAAGAATAGTGTTAAATATTTTTCTGACAATAGGAATTGGGTAAACCAGGTATTTCAATACTCTTGATCATGAATAATGTCGATTTTTGCCTGTATCCCCTAGTTGTCTTCGAAGAATGTTTCCTGCGTCTTTTCTTGAAACTGATAAGTTTCTTGGTTCTTAATCCAAGGGATTCAAGTACAATTTTGGCATCGGGTATGTACGGATTCCCCATGACCGATTCTGATCCGGAACCCATCATGACAGTATCGACAGTCAACTCTGACCCAACCTCTGGTATTTCCAGATCGAGGATTTTGCATCGTTCACCGGCTTTGACTGGGAATTGCTTGCCATTATAGGAAAAGACCGCTGAAACTTCCGGATTGATCACGGTATATAACCCAATAT
>WTGT01000156.1 GCA_011523445.1 Paracoccaceae bacterium | reverse complement strand
AGGAACGATACCCCAAAGTTGGGGGTTACAATGGTTGAGATTACTGATGATGGCCCAAAGGTCAGCATTATTGGCACAGATGGGTTGAGTATGGAATCTGGACAGAAACAAATTGTACCCCCGGTTGAACCGAGAAAAACCCCTTTAATTCCCCATTTGAGACATGGTATCCATACCGCAAGATTGTTGCCCTATAACGGACCAATGGAGGAATTCAGCAGGAAGGAAGCAAGAAATGATTACCCCTTGTTGAGATTGTTACAGTTGGGGATTGAAGTCATTCGGGTGCCAGGAACAGACTTGGCTATTCCCCAGGCAAAAAAGAGACTTGAGGACTGGTGTTCCCTAGGTGGCAAGGTGGTTCCCTTCTTTCTTGGTATTCAGGATGATCGATTACTTAAACAATTTACCACTACTTTTTCCGGTGAAATACGGGCTCTTGAATTTCTGGTGAGTTCCCTGGAAGAAATGATTCCCTTGGGAAACCAATTGGGTTCTATTCCAAGAATGAACATTCCCATTTGGGTCAGTAAAATATCCTCTTCTTCAGAAAATTTAGATCCCGATTCCCTTTATTCACATACGGTTTCATCAGGTTTCTACCCAGAAGAATTAAGCGCTTTGCCTCCTGAGTGGTCCAAGGGAGGATGGAGTGGGATTGTCGTCCAATGTCCGTGGGAAAAAGAACCAATCGAGTACTTCCAAGAAACCCTCCCATACCTTCCAAATTCTGGTATGGATCTGGTTGTGAACATTAGACTGGCCAAATCAAATCCGTCTGAAGGTAACTTTTGCCAGGAGGCCATCAAGACTCGAATCGATTACTTTCTTGAAAAGTCCAGCCAAAACAAAAACATGCATTTGTTGCTTGATACATTTGAAGATATAGATCGGGGATATAACCCAAGATACGGTTTGATCGACAGGCTGGGGAATTTGCGATGGTCCAAGTTTGGAACCAACTAATCCTTTTCGTTGAGAATCACGGTTTAAAGTTTTAGCCCTATCCTCGATTCTCCTGGAAGATTTCCCAATCCAAATAATCCTGGTAAATCCTACCCCTTGGCTTTTACATCCGGTGTAACCGGAGCAACATAGGGAAGGCGTGCTCTGGCTTTGGTATCAGCCGCACCGGCATTGCGTACATAACGGTGCTCATCGTCAATCCGAGCAATATTTACATAGGTGGGAACACCACCTGTAGCCTTGTGTATTGACAATCTTCTCCTTTGACTTTCATTTATGGTCCTTCTTAAACTCACTGGATCCCAACCATCAAGCAGTGCATGTTTTAATGATTGCTTTTGTGCTGCATAATCTGGTTCAGCTGCCAAATTCTTTACCTCACTCGGGTCGTCATCCAAATTGTAAAGTAATTCATCGACCCCTTCCAGCCACATGTATTTCCAGGACCCCATCTTTATCATCCGGCTAGGCCCGGTAGAACCATCGGCAGCAAACTCTGAAATAACCATATCATCCAGACCTTCGGAAGTACCTCCAAGAGCTCCAACAAGACTGCTTCCATCAATTTCCATTGAATAGTCTTCAAACTCTTTTCCTGAGGCCAAGTCCATAAAGGTCGGCAACAAATCAACAAGCGAAACATTTGTTCCCACTTTGGTAGGACTAAAATCCTTAGGAGAATGAAAGATCAATGGAACTTTTGCAGCCCAATCAAAAAAGTGCTGTTTGAACCACATTCCTCTTTCACCCATCATTTCGCCATGATCGGAAGTAAAGATGGTAATTGTACTGTCATCAAGTCCTGTTTCTTCCAAAATGCTTAATAGTTGACCAACTTTCTCGTCGATATAGGAGATCATCCCATAATAACCATGTCGAGCCATTCGGCGGTGCTCATCGGTTACTGTATATTGATCTCTTGCCTGACAATAGTGAAGGTTACGGGACAGGTGATCCATATTGTCGAGTTCCATTGGTGGAACTTCAGGAAGCTCAATGGCCTCATGGTCATAGAGGTCCCAGTATTTCTGACCAATAACAAATGGGGAATGGGGAGAAGTGAATGAAACCGTGAGGAAAAATGGCTTTTCATCATATTTTCTGGCCAAATCGTAGATGGCCTGACAACCTGTATAGGCAACCTCATCGTCGTAATCCATCTGCAGGGATCTTGTACACGGACCACTCTCAATGATTGGGGCCATGGTCAAATTAGTCGGCCTGTAAGTCCTTCCCTTGGACCAATCCACGGTCCAGGCAAAATTTGCTGGATAGATCTCGGTAGTATGGCGTTTTTCATAGCCATGGTATTGATCCGGGCCGACAAAATGCATTTTACCTGTCAATTCGACCCTATACCCAAAGTTTCTCAGATAGTGAGCAAAGGTTGGCATGTCTGAAGGGAATTCATTGGCATTATCGTACATTCCAATACTAAAGGGCAATTTCCCTGTATGAAGTGAGGCCCGAGATGGTGCACACATCGGCAGATTGCAGTAACAGTTCTCAAAAAGAACACCCTTCTCAATCAAGCGGTCAAGGTTGGGGGTAATTACCGTTTTATTCCCTAATGCCCGTAAGGCTTTGGCCGTAAACTGATCGGCCATTATCAATAGGAAGTTGGGTTTGGACTGGGGCATTTGGATACTCAAGGGAGAGGGATAAGCCCCCTCCCTTGAACTAAATCATTCAATACGAAGGCCTAGTTCATTTACGGCATTGTCGAAAACCATATATTGATCACCCACAAAGGCCTTGGTTTCCTCTGGAGACATTATGGAAACAATATTCCCCAATGATCGGGTCATTCTTAGCCAGGCACGGTCTTCCTTGAGACTATTCAATACTTCTGCCCATTTGGACACAACTTCATCAGGTAGGTCTGGGGGACCGTAGATGGCCGACCAGCCAATGATTTTTTCAAGTGCTGAGTATCCAACTTCATTTACCGTAGGAACGTCAGGAATCACTTCCTGCCTTTCGGGCATGGTTACTGCAAGGGCGCTTAACCTACCTGCTTCAACAGAAGCCAGTACGGCTGACAGATTCTGCCAGGAAAAATCCACCTGACCGGATACCACCGCATTGGCTGCCGCTCCACCACCCTTGTAAGGTACATGAATAAGTTTTTCGAAATCTATTTCCATCGAATCTGCCATAACTGCCGTTGCGAGGTGCAACAAGGTCCCCACACCTGCAGAGCTATAGGACATTTCTTCTCCAGCTTTGAGTTTTGCCTCAAAGTCGGCAAAGGAGTTGAGGCCACTTTCGGGATTGACAACAAGAACAAAGGGATTGATTTCCAGCATGCCTATGAAGGTGTAATCATCCCACTCATAACCAATGGTCTTGTTCATTGCTGGGACCCCCATTTGGCTTCCTACTCTGGCTGAAAGCATTGTATAGCCATCAGGATCGGAGTTGATAACAAAGGTTGATCCGACAACCCCGGCAGCCCCTGTTTTATTTACAGCCAATACAGGCTGACCAATGTAACCTGGAGCTGTGGCAGCGATCATTTTACCAGATAAATCGGCAGCTCCTCCAGGTCCGTAGGGGACAACAAGGGTAATGGGTCTCTCAGGGTATTCAGCCAATGCACTCATGGCCAACAATAACGATCCCACTAAACCCAAAAGCAATGATCGAAAAATATTAAATGTAAACTTCATGGTTCCTCCCTATGAAAAAATGGTCTTAATAATTAAAATCTATTTATGACCGGGTAAAATTCCAAAATCTATACCACATATTGATTGGGATTTTGAGTAAATTCAGAAAAAAATGGCCTTTTTACCCATTTATAGTGGTTAACTTTGACCATAACCACCCATAAGGATGAGCATGGCCGTTTTCGGTATCTTCATTTATCTTTTCTAGCCATAGATCCGTTTTGTCCGGTCCAGTACATCCAATCCTAGCTCATGCAGAAAATACAGTATATCAATGAAAATCCAGTTTTCAGCCAGTCGATCACCATTTCTGTGATAAATGTCAACAACTCTCATGTGAGCGGTTTTTTCACTCCCCGGGAAGCCCATGAAACCACCTGAAGGACGCATGGAAAGATTGGGCCAACCAAAGAAGCCTCCAAATTTACCCTCTGAAAAACTGGCGATATGACCTAAGAATTCGATATCCCTCAAGCCTTCACTAAAGGGGCCCTGATGCTGGTCCTGATATCGTGGAACCGTGTAGGTTGCACCAATACCTGCAGGCCCAAACCAAATCATGTCTTCATGCCAGGTTTCCCTCAATTCATCCAGTGGTGATTCAAGATCGGAACCTACCAAGTCATCAACCATTCGATTAATCAAATCCATGGTCTTTTTCGATTCCTCGGGATCACTTCTCGAATAAAGCAAGCCATCATGGGTAAATGGCCCCGGGGTAATAAACCACTTGCCGGTTTCATTGGGGAATGGATCTATCCCCACCTGTTTCATAATAGCCGGTATATCAAAAAACATTGCTGTTTGTGCGATTTTGCCATCCCTGACTTCATTGAACTCGACAAACCGTAAAAAGGTCATTTTTCGATTGGGTGGAATGCCAAGCCAACTTTGATCAAACAATCCCATGAGATGCCCCATGCAACAGACCCAATCACCTCCATGGTTCTTCAGATTATTGGTACCGGCAAAAAATATGTCGGGACGTCGTTGAATTGGCCCAATCGCATGTTTCAGGGGATACCAGAATATTGAACTGACTTCATCCACCCCATTGAGTTCATTGAATGGATACATTCCCCGCCAATGGTAATCGTCATGAACATATTTCGACAATACTGCCGTGACACCTTCCTTTGAACTGGCATCCAGCTCCTTGTAAAAATCTCTTACCAGTTGTTTTATGCCCTGAAAATCATTCATGATCATTAATCCTCAATTTTCAATTTTGGGAAGGTTGTTGAGAATGTCATATCCCAACTGTTGAAACACATCGACATGATCAATAATGACCCAATTTTCACTGAGTTTACCATCACGCACAGACCAAAAGTCCGAAAACCTCATTCGCATGGGTTTATTGGTTGGTTGCAATCCCAAATATGGACCCTTGTGGGTTCCAGTAACAAAACCCGTGGCAGCAACCCAATTTTCATCGGCAAATTCAATATCATTTTTTGCATGATAATCAGGAAAGGCCTTGTAAAATGGTTTCAATACCTGGTTTTTGAATCCATCCAAGCCATGGATTGAACCAAAACCCAATGGTCCATGCCAAATCATGTCCTCATGCCAATACCTGTCATGGGCTTCAATATCCTGCCTATTCAGTGCTTCGTACATTTCCTGTACCAGTTTCAAGTTATAATCACGCGACATATTCTACCCCTTTACCGCACCTGCTGTCATTCCTTCAACAATTTGCTTCTGAAATACCAAAATCAAAAATAGCAAGGGAATTGTTACCGATACTGAACCAGCAATTCCATGCATCAACCGTTCCATGCTTCTATTTTGTCCCATGTAATTTCCCAGGGCAGCAGTCATGGTTGTCATATCACCACTCATCAACTGGCTTGCAATAAGGAAATCATTATATGCAAGTATAAAAGAGAACAAACCTGCTGTAATCACTCCCGGCCACATGACCGGTATGATGACAAGCCTGAAAGCTTTCCACCTAGTACACCCATCAATCATCGCGGCTTCGTCCAACTCTTTGGGGATACTGCGGAAAAAAGCTCTTAGCATCCAAATCGTGAAAGGTTGGTTTATGGCCACCAGTACAATAATCAATATTTCGTATCTACTCCACAACCCCATCTCATAAAATATCGGCTTGTAGGCAGTTAAAAGGACAACATGCGGGAGTGCCCTAAAAACCAAGGCTGCCACCAATAGCCAAAACCCCATCCTTCCACCATAGCGGGCCAGTGCATAACCTGCCAGGCAACCCACAGTAAGGGAAACTGCAACTGTCGCCAGAGTAACAATGGCCGTATTGATACCATAACGCCAAAATTCATCCACGAACCAGACATGAAAGTAATGCTTGAAAGTAACCGGTGCAAAAAGCGTAGGGTTTGATGAGAATGCATCAACTGGTGTCCTGAGGGATATGAGGAACATCCAGAAAAACGGAAACATGGCTAGGAACAACCACAGTCCCAAACCACTATTGGTAATCGCCGTAAGAAAAAATGAATTCCGTTTTCTCAATTGATTGCCTTTTGTTCCTTGAAAGTGTGACGCAATATGGGAATCAGCAAAATCACCACACCAATAATCGTGAGGATTGAATACGCCGCAGCCTTGTGGATATTGTCCTGTACCCCGAGAACAAAATAAGTGAGGTACTGCACAGAGTTTGCATAAACGGACGTTCCAAAAACCAGTATCGGTTCAAAGACACGATAGGCATCCATGACATGAATCATTGTGATAACAGCCAACAGGGGTGTCAGATGAGGTATGATGACATATCTCAATCGTTGCCAGGCGTTGGCCCCGTCGATCATGGCAGATTCCAGTGGATCTCTGGGCATCGTCTGAAGACCTGCATAAAGAATAATGAAGGCAAAGGGCGCTGCGAACCAGATACCGTAAAGGATTATAAGTATTCGGGTGGAGATCTGGTTTGAAAGAAAATAGATTTGACCAAATCCCAATTGTTTCAAAATCACGGAAACAATCCCATTATCCAGAAACATCCAAAATATTGCAGATGAAGATACGATGGGAGTTACGATCATGGGTAAAAGGGAAATGAAAACCAGGGAGCCCCTAAGCCCTTCAGTCACCCGGTTGACAGCCAGGGCCACACCCAATCCTATGATCAGAATGGCAGGTGTTGTAAAGAATGTATAAAGG
>WTGT01000021.1 GCA_011523445.1 Paracoccaceae bacterium | reverse complement strand
CCTAGGTAGGGAGGTTCCGGTTCCACCCCCTAATTGTTTCCACTGGGCAACGGTCAATCTTGTGATTTCGGCAATGACCCATGTACCGATGGCAAAGTAGGCTCCCTGAAGCCGGAAGGCAAAAAAGGCAGTAGGTAGAGCCAAAAGCAGGGCTACAACCCCTCCGGCCAGAATGGAGGGTACAGGATCCCAACCAAGAAGGATTACGGTACCAAACATGGCATAAGCCCCCATACCGACAAAAGCCTGCTGGCCAACCGATACAAGTCCGCCATAACCCGCCAGCAGGTTCCACCATTGGGCAAGGGTTAGCATGGTAAATATAAAGAATAGATCCTGCAATAATGAGCGTGAGGCAAAAAGTGGCAGAATAAATGCTACCGGAATGAGAATGGCAGCTCCAATCGCAGCCATGCGTGAAGCAGAAGTTTGAACCTTGACTACGTAACTCATCAGTCAAATGCCCTTGGCAAAAGTCCCCTTGGTCTGACAAGCAAAACCAGTAAAAAAGCTATATGTCCTGATAGAATCTGCCATTCGGGGTTGATGGTAGCCCCAATTGTCTGTGCAACTCCAATAATTATGCCACCAAGTAATGTTCCCCATAAAGACCCCAAACCGCCTATGATTACGGCCTCAAAGGCATAAATCAGTCTGGCTGGGCCAATGCTAGGATCAAAATTTGATCTAACCCCAAGATAGAGGGCTGCTATGATGACAACGATCATGGCCAAACCTGTTGCGACAGAAAATATGTTTTGGGGCTTGACCCCCATCAGGCTTGCTGTCACAGGGTCGTCGGACGTGGCTCGAAAGGCACGACCGAGGGAAGTACGATAAATAATCTGATTGAGTACAAGAATAACGACTATTGCAGAAACAAAGATAAGCAGGGGCATAATGCCCACATTAATCGGTCCTATGGCCAGGGATGCAGTTTCCAAGGTACCTGCCGAAAGCCGCTTGCTGTCTGCCGACCAGGTTTCCAGCAATACATTTTGTATGACAATGGACAGACCAAAGGTTACGAGCAGGGGTGGAAGAATATCATCACCCAGAACCCTATTGAGCACAAATTTCTGCAACATCCATCCCAGAGCGAACATGAAAGGCCCTGCCACCAAGGCTGCTACAAAGACATTCAAGTTCAGTAGTGAAACTAGAAGCAGGATCAGATAGGCTCCAAATACAATCAGATCGCCATGGGCAAGATTGACCAGCCTCATGATACCAAAAACCAGACTGAGGCCTGCTGCAAAAAGGGCATAAAGCCCACCCAACAGGATTCCTTGGATGAGACTGTCAAGGAAGATCATGACTACTCTTCTCCAAAATAGGCGGCATGAATCATTTCCATTGAAAGATCTTCAGGTTTTCCCGACAGGGTTATATTCCCCTCCATCATGCAACAGACACGATCTGAAACCTTCATCGCCTGAACGATATCCTGTTCGACAATTATCAGGGAAGCACCGGTATTCTTGATTTCCGGGAAGGCTTCGTAAAGATTCTTGATGACAACTGGAGCCAGCCCGAGACTGATTTCATCACAAAGCAATACCCGCGGATTTGACATGAGGGCCCGACCCATGGCAACCATTTGCTGTTCACCGCCAGATAGGGAAGTTCCAGGCTGATTACGTTTTCCCTTCAAGGGCGGAAACAGGTCATAAACATTATTCAGGTTCCAGTATCCCGCCTGCTTGTTGCCAAAGGCACCAATCTTCAGGTTTTCTTCAACACTCAGGGACGGGAACAGTCGACGTCCCTCCGGAATCATGGCAATTCCAAGAGAGGTAATTTCATCGGCAGCCAAGTGGCCAATCGGCTTGCCTTCAAGCAATATGCTTTCAGCTGGTGATTTCAAAACACCTGAAATGGTACGTAACAGACTACTTTTGCCAGCCCCGTTTGCCCCGATTATTGCCAATGTTTCCCCTTGGTTCAAAGTTATGTTGATTCCAAAAAGAGCTTGGAAATTACCGTAAAAGGCCGTCAGGTCTTGTGTTTCCAGAAGTGCCATCAAACCTCTATTCCGAGGTAAATTTCCCGGACCTCCTTGGATTTCATTATTTCTGCCGGATCACCTATTGCGATGACTCTTCCGAAATCCAGTACGAGAAGACGTTCCACGATGGATGTCAGGGCATGAAGAACGTGTTCAATCCAGACAATGGTTACACCTTTCTCATGAATGGACTTGATTGTTGCTACAAGCGAATCACACTCACCCTGGGTCAAGCCACCGGCAATTTCATCAAGCAACAGCAATTCTGGGTTTGTAGCAAGTGCCCTGGCAAGTTCCAGACGTTTTCGTTCCAGAAGAGAAAGTTGGCCGGCCGGCAAGTTGGCATGCTTCGCCAATCCCGTTTCCTGCAGAATTTCAACACAATTGTCAGTAGTCTCGGCCTCATCAAGGTTACGGCCAAATGTACCGGCCACAAGCAGATTTTCAAACACGGTAAGTTTGTCAAAGGGTTGTGGTATCTGAAAACTACGGCCAATACCTGACAGGGTACGCATCATCGGAGAAGCTTGGGTTATTTCCTTGTTTTGAAAGAAAATCTGCCCTCCATCGGAGGGTATGTTTCCCGTTATCAAATTGAAAAGGGTTGATTTCCCGGCACCATTGGGGCCAATAATCCCCAAAGCCTGGCCGGCAGGCACATCAAACGAAATTTCATCAGCAACTTTTAGAAAACCAAATGATTTGTTCAGTTTGGAGATGCTGAGGATGGACATTGTATGGATATGCCTACCGAAATATTGTTTACGTGGTTCAGGAAATTTCTTCCATGGAACCACCGGTTGCAATCATGGGAGCGGTCTGGTTATCGACAACAACCAAATCATAACCACCGCCATCAGCCAAACGCCACTGACCTCCGACCAAGGGTGTCTTGGCAACATTCTTTGCAGCGAATGGCGGTAACCCATTTCCGTTCCAGGCAATCGGACCAACAACCGTAGAAAGGTCGGTTGCTGCAATGGCCTCGGCAACGGCATCACCATCATCTACTTCGGAAACTCTTCCGGTTACATCCTGGGCCAATTCGAAGAGGGCATGAATAAACCCTATTGGCTGGGTCCATTGACGTCCTGTAGAAGCAGTATAATCTTCTGCGAGTTCACTCGATGTTTGACCAGTGAGGGTTGATGAGAAAGGATGGCTTGGTGACCACCAGACTTCTGATGACAGATTATGACCGGCATCACCCAGAGCTTCAACTGATACTGGGAATAGGATTGCCTTGCCAATGGAAGCAGCTTTCGGGACAAATCCCTGTTGTTTCGCCTGTGTCCAGAACGTGGTAAAGTCAGGCGGGATCGGTACTCCAGTAACGATTTCGCAGTTGGCTTGCTTGAAGGCATTGATTTGGGCTGTAAAATCGTCAGTTAAATTCTGATAACGGCCAGTATCAGTCAAGGTATAGCCCTGTTCAGCCAGTACTGGTGGGAAGCCAACAACAGGATCTCCCCAGGCATTGCCATCACCGTCATTGGGATAGAGAGCACCTACCGATTTATTCGTATCAAGTTGATTCCACATATTTGTGAATACTTGAATGATATCTTCCAGACCCCAGAAGAAATGATATCCGTAATTGAATGGTTCCCAACTTGCCGGATCACCAGGATTGCCCTGCTGTCCTATAAAATAGGGCTGCCAGGGTGCCACCGTGGAAATAACCGGGATTTCCTCGGCTTCACAAGTTGTGGTGACTGGATTGGTTGTTTCGGGTGTCGAAGCAACCAGCATCAAATTGATTTCATCATCGACAATCAGCTCCTTGGCAACTTCTGCCGCACGATTGGGATTGGATTGGCTGTCCTTGACGATAACCTCGAAATCCGAACCTGCTACGTTGAGAAAACTATCAATGATGAAATTGTCAGCTTCGGCAAAGGCTGCCAATGGGCCTGATGCCGGAGTTACATATCCTAGACGGATTTTTGTGCCCTGGGAAAGGGCAGGTGCGGCAAGACCCCCTGACGCAACCAGCAGTCCGGTTGCAGCAGAAGATTTTAGTAATTTACGACGTGTGATCATAATTGAGTCCTCCTTTTTCAAATGATCATTATTCAGGGGCAGAACCAGCCCATGCATTTCTTAACAACTCGTGAATTCCCTCACGGGTTATTTCGCGAGGATTCCAATAAGGATTTTTAATCGCAATATCTATGGCCAAATCGATGTCACTCTCCTCCATCCCCAGTTCACTGAGACTGAGTGGAGCACCGAGTGACTTTGCAAATTCCCAGACCGCCTTGCCTGTATCCAGATTATTGAGCATGACACCAAGGGGTTCCAGCAAATCTGGTACAGCCAGTGCATTGTAGGCTATGGCATGAGGCAGAATGATCGCATGGGTTTCAGCATGAGGAAGGTCAAAACTGCCTCCAAGGGTGTGACACAATTTGTGGTGTAGGGCCATTCCAACATTGCCCAAAACGGTACCACAGGCCCAAGCTCCCCTTAGAGTATCTTCACGGGCTTTAATATCTTCGGGATCCACCAGTACTTCAGGAAGAGATGAAACAAAATATTGTAAACCGTCCATAGCAAGTTGAGTGGAATCATCTGAACGGTCCTTGGCATAAAGGCCTTCAACTGCATGGGCCATTGCATTGAGGCCGCTGGTAACGCTCAAATCAAGAGGTAAGGTAACGACCAGTTCAGGATCATAGAGAATAATTTCTGGAAGTACCTTGTCATCTTTAATGGTCGTCTTGATTCCATCTTCGGTTTGTCCCAGGATTGGAGTAGCTTCACTACCTGCATAGGTCGTAGGTATGATGATTTGGGGTAGATCTGTATGCAATGCTATAGCCTTGCTTAATCCTGTCGTTGAGCCGCCTCCGACTGAAACGAGACAATCCGCATTAACGGATTTGGTATGTTCGAGGGCCGTAGTGGTAACCTCGACCGGGGTATGCATTTTGGCACCTGTGAATACACCCACAGTGTTGTTTCCCAGTTTTTCCGCCAAATCCCTTGCTACATCAGTTTGTTCGGGTGTTGATAATACAAGCGCCCTGGAACAACCAATCTCCTTAATGAAACTATCCAATTCATGACGTATTCCAGCATGGAAATGTACTGACTGATTGGTTAGCGGATGTTTGTTGATTCCCATAGTGTACCTTGGCAAATTTGATGTTTGACGTTACGGAAATATAACAAAGATACAATTAGTCCTTGATTGAATTATGACTTATTAATATAACCCAAAGTTATGAAGTTGGATCCGCGTCATCTTGAAATTCTGGCAGCTGTTGTTGACAATGGTGGAGTGACGGAAGCTGCACGGGCAATTGGTAAAAGCCAACCAAGCCTTTCCCGTACGATAATCCTCCTGGAAAACAGGGTCGACAGACCATTGTTTGTCAGCAACAAGAGACCGTTGGTTCCCACTGAATTTTGCTTGCAACTGGCAGCTGAGGGACGAAAGATACTCAAGGCCAATCAGGCAGCCGGTGAAATAGTTTCCAGCTACAAGGCTGGTCGAAGCGGTGCGGTAAGGTTGGCAGGCACTCCCTTTTTCATGGATGGTGTGATTTCCGGGATGATTGCAACCTTTCAGACCTTGCATCAGGACATCAGAATTGATCAAAGCTATAGTTATCCCCTGGATGTATTTGCCGATCTCAGGAATGGGGTACTTGATTTGGGAATAATTCCAATACGTGCTTCCGAGGTTCCCGAGGATATGACCTTTGATCAGATATTGCGAGGAAGGAATGTCATTGCTTGTCGAGCTGGTCACTCACTTACCCGTAAATCGGTGGTAAGAATGAACGACCTGACCTCCTATCCCTGGATTGCACCACCTGTTGATAGCCCTTTATATCATGATTTGAGAGCAGGTCTGGAAGGAATTGGTGTCAAGCACTTCAAGATCAGTTTCACCGGTGGAAGCTTGAGTGCAGTGATCAACATCTTGTCTGAATCGGATGCCTTGACAGTGCTTCCATACTCTGTCGTTTTCCGAATGCGCCCTCAAAACAGGCTGGCTGCATTAAGCATACGAATTGGTGATCCCGAACGTCATCTGGGAATACTGACCTTGACCAATAATCGTCTTGAACCTGCAGCCAAGAGGCTCATGAATTACATTACGACAGAATTCAAGAGTCTGAGTGCGATCATTCATCATCATGAGCAAAACGAATTGTGGCGAAAATAAGGATATTCATTTTGACATCAGGCAGGCAACCCCCAACCACTAGGATTTTTCATGCCGGTATTACTATATTTGCCTGGGATTACTGTTACTGTATTGTTAAAAATATATCAGCTTTTCCCTGAAACAGGTTAAATCACCTTTTTGATATTCAGGATTTTCATTTGCAAATAATTGAATTAAAGCCAACAAATACCTAACTTCAACTTCTTGAAAACAAATGGTGAATACCAGTAATTCAAAGTAGATCAAGCTAGGAGAATTAGTACTCCACACAGGGGTAATTTAAAACCAAACTATTCCAAACAAACAGAATGCGGGTGTGGCGGAATTGGTAGACGCACCAGATTTAGGATCTGGCGCTTTTATGCGTGGGGGTTCAAGTCCCTCCACCCGCACCAAGAAATGAAAGTTGCTAATGTCAGACAGTGAAATTGTTTTTCAAGAAGATTTAGATGAGCCGCAAATCCACGTGGCTGAGGATGGTTTCAGTCGAGTGTACCGATTGGGCGTAACAAAGGGTCTTCTGAACAAGAAACTCACACAAGAAATTTTGGAATACAAGGACAGGTTCAATATTCCAGGATTCCGTAAGGGCAAGGCCCCTTTGAGTGTCATTCTCAATCGTGTTCCAGAGAAGGAAAAGGAAGAATTTCTGCAGAGATATGTCA
>WTGT01000084.1 GCA_011523445.1 Paracoccaceae bacterium | reverse complement strand
GAGGTAACAAGGCCTGCAGGCACTGCCAGAACTCCCATGC
Source organism: Paracoccaceae bacterium (assembly GCA_011523445.1). Classification (GTDB taxonomy): domain Bacteria; phylum Pseudomonadota; class Alphaproteobacteria; order Rhodobacterales; family Rhodobacteraceae; genus MPNP01. The sequence continues at coordinate 6,936 of WTGT01000084.1, read as the reverse complement.
CCGACATCACGATAATTGACGTGAATATCTTGCCTCCCGGGGTAATCGGATACAAGTCTCCATATCCTACGGTAGCAAGGGTAATTATCGCCCACCACAGACAGGATATAATCGAAGAAAATTCTTCGGGCTGAACTTCATGTTCAAAGTGCCAAATTCCTGCCGCAGAGATTAGTAGGACGAGAGATGAAGCAAACAGGAATATCACAAATTCCTCCTTCATGTCCATCAAGGCATCACCAAAACGTACCATGGCATTATCATAACGGGAGAGTTTCATGATACGAAAGATTCTGAGCAACCTCACAACCCTGAGTATACGCATGTCTATTGTTCCCATGGTCAGGATAAAAGGAACAAGTGCCAGCAGGTCCACAATGCCAAAAAAACTGAATATGTATCCTGATTTCCTTGGAGCGGTCAAAACTCGCAGAGTGTACTCCAGAGCAAATATCCCGAGAAAGATATATTCCGCACTCCTCAGATAGAGCCTTAAACCTTTGGGCAAATCTGGAATTGAATCTACTATCAGTAATAAGACGGAAAGAACAATCAGGATGATAATTGACCATTCAAATACCCGTCCTGCTTTGGTATCATGTCGTTGTACCAATTCAGTCAAACTAACCATGGATTTCCCCTCACTTCATAAAATTTACGGATGTATATCTTATATCACTTTCATTTCGCTGATATACATGCCAAGTGGAAGACTGCACAAATTTACAGTATTTTCGGGTTCTGGGGGTCTTTCAACCTTGGCAAAAAATTAATTTCATGACAGGTTTGTCAATTTCAATAAAATCAAGCAGTTCATTGGCGAAAAGTACCTTTTCGTTTTATTGAAACGGTTGGGTTAAAATATACTTGGGAATTTGTTTTGGTATATTTAACTTGCAATCAAAGATCAGTTAATTTGAAACTCAATCCATGTATCAAGTTTGGCTAATATAATTTGCATACTAAATTACATTGCAATTGTTCTGCAAACAAAGTGAAAATCATCGAATATCGTATTTGAATTATGAATACCCTGACCGAGGCATTCCTGCAATCTTTCCAGCTGATGATTACCCTGGACGAAACACTTGTCGAAGTGGTTCTGCTTTCGTTATCGGTTACTTTCAAAGCCGTTTCACTGGCTTGCCTTATCGGATTTCCCCTTGGTACCGCCCTAGCGGTACTTAAATTTCCGGGACAAAAAACCTTGGTTGTCCTCTTCAACTCTTTCATGGGCCTGCCTCCGGTTGTAGTCGGACTTGTTGTCTATTTGATACTATCCGCCAATGGCCCCCTCGGACCTCTCGGTTTGCTGTATACCCCGACAGCCATGATCATAGCCCAGACCATACTGGTAACACCCATAATCGTTGCCCATTCACGACAGATTATTGTCCTGTTGGCCGAGGAGTACGATGAAACCCTACGATCAATGCAGGCATCCCGCATGGATACTATGGGAACCCTGTTGTGGGATTCACGATTTTCCCTTTTTACGACGGTTCTTGCCGGTTTGGGGCGAGCCTTTTCCGAAGTGGGGGCAGTGATGATTGTTGGTGGCAACATCAATCATTTCACCAGAATCATGACCACGGCAATTGCTCTTCAAACTGCCCGTGGGGACCTTGCCTTGGCCTTGGGTCTGGGTATTATTCTACTGGTGCTGACAATCTCGATCAACGCCCTGGCTTACGGGCTGAAAACCACCTGGGAAAAGCATTCCTATGCCTAAAGCCAAAATACTTGATCTTAATGACTTCTCCGAGCAGAAGAAACAACAGGCCTCCATCATCTGTTCGTCACTGTCCTTCCAGCGGGGTGATAAAAAGATACTGTCGGATATTTCAATAACCTTCCCCAAGACGGGCATAAGTGTCATCATGGGTCCCAATGGTGCTGGGAAATCTGTTCTGTTGCGAACCATCATCGGGTTATTGAAGCCGGACTCGGGTCATGTCATTCTCAATCCTGAATTTGCCGGAAAAACAGCATTGGTCTTTCAGAGGCCTGTTCTCATCAGAAGAACTGTCTATGGCAATCTTCATCATGCCTTGGGAATTGCAGGTTTTCCTAGAAGACAGCGCAGGAGCAGGATTGAAGAACTCATTGCCATTGGAGGGCTAACAGGTCTGGAAAACCTCCCGGCCAGGTCTCTTTCCGGTGGAGAACAGCAAAGGCTGCAAATGGTCAGGGCCCTATCCTCCAATCCCAAACTCATCTTGCTTGATGAACCCTCGGCCAGTCTTGACCCACAATCAACCCACGCCATAGAGGAAATAATCAAATCCACTTCAGACAAGAATGTCAAACTGGTGCTTGTAACTCATGACATCGGACAGGCCAAGAGATTGGCTGATGATGTTACCTTCATTCATAAGGGAAAGATACTCGAACAAAATTCTTCACCAGGCTATTTCAACTCGCCATCTACACCGGAAGTGAAATCCTATCTTGAAGGGGATTTACTGGTTTGACTAGAATACTTGCTGGATGGGTCGGGCTGGTATTCCTCCTTCTTTGTTCTCCAGCCCATTCTTCCGATGAATTCATACTGTTACAATCTACAACCTCAACTCAGAATTCGGGATTGTATGAGTTTCTATTGCCTCATTTCGAGGATGATCACGGGGTCAGGGTCAAGGTTGTTGCCGTTGGTACGGGTCAGGCACTTTATAATGGTTCAAGGTGCAACGGGGATATTGTGATTGTCCACTCTCCGGTAGACGAAAGGGAATTTGTCGAAGCCGGATACGGCATTGATCCCCATAGCCTGATGTATAATCGATTTGTGATTGTTGGACCAAGATCAGATCCAGCAGGTATAGGTAAGGTTGAAACTCTTCGAGAAGCATTTGCCAAATTAAGCCAGGGCCTGGCTCCTTTCGTATCACGTGGCGATGACAGTGGTACCCACAAGAAAGAACTTTCCTTGTGGGACAAGTATGAAATTTCCCCGACAGGAGATTGGTATTACGAAGTGGGTTCAGGCATGGGAGCAACCTTGAACATAACAGTCGGTCTGGAAGGTTATACCATGACCGATCTCGGAACATGGTTGAGTTTTGCCAACAAGTCCAACCATGTAATACTCTATGAAAATGGATCAGAAATGTTCAATCAATACGGAATAATCATGGTGAATCCCGATCATTGTCCAGATGTCAATTCCAATCCTGCCCGGGAATTTCTTAATTGGATGGTTTCACCAATGGGACAGCAATTGATCGCGCAATACAAGATTGATGGAGAACAACTCTTTTATCCCAATGCCTCCCCCAAAAGGTACAAATGATGTATCATGGCTTTCCAAGGTGAGGTATGAAGAAACCCCAATGATTTGGTTTTGGACCTGAACCAGTTGTCATGCAACACGAAGTGTAACATTTCCTGGCTATAAATTGGTTCGAAATTTCTGGAAACATGAGAATCTGTTGGTATTGTAACCCACCGATTATCAAAAATCGGGGGATGGATCGAAATCATCACCATAATCCCTTCTATTGGCAGGTGGCTTGTCAATAATCCGTTCCATGGCTGGGTTGTTCGGTGAAGGTTTTTTGGCACCTGCCGCAAGCATGTGCGAAACCAACTCCTTCCAGTTGTTTTCAGTTGCTATTTGCAGAGGCGTACGCCCCCAGGCATCCCTGCCATTGATGTCATGGCCAAGTTCCAACTTCTCACCAAGAGAGTCAAAGTCGCCGGAATAGGCCAACCTGTGAAGCGGTGCACCAGTCCAAGTAACAGCATATGATTGCAAGGATGGTATAGGACACTTAAATTCTGTTGGGTCATCTGGAATTCGATCCAAAAACCCGTAACGTTGCAAAAAATCAAAAGTCAATTTATCAAGTTCGGAATGGGTGATTTCTTCTACCCGCAGCTGATCTTTGCGCTTGCTATTGATAATTGTCCCAATTTCACCTTTACTTCGTGGTCTCTGTCCTAGTTCGGCCATGATCTCACCAATGATCCTGGGATTGGATTTAAACATTCCAAACCTGCTATTGTAGTAATCAACACGGTATTGTGTTGCCCGATGTTTAACTGCAATTGGATCAATAGCAGACAAAACCCCTTCCGTTCCCTGCAATTCCTGACCCAAAGCTGCCAGTGTATTCTCAACATGCTTGGGCCATCCATCGACCCATCGGCCAATGCGATCACCCCATTCGGATGTCAATTCGGGAGTGGACCTGACATTGAAATAGTCAATGAACTTCACTAGGGATTCTTTGACTTCCGGTAAAGACAGGGGTTGCAATTGGTGTACGGCACCTCTTCCAAAACGAGGGCTGGCCATCTTCTCCTGAAGTACTGCCTCACTGTTTGACAAACCGGCAAGTACAGGGAATACAGGATATCCATCACTACCCAGATGGAGGTCTAGCAAAACCCTCGCCACTTCAGGATTAGTTTCACTGGCTATAGTCTGGATTTCATCAATCAGCAACAGAATGCAGTATTTCTTTGGAAATACCGGTTTAGCCTCCGATGAATTATCCAGACCCAAACCTAAACCGAATGCTGAAACAGAAGATATTTTACGCAGGGCACCATGGACCTCGTCCTTGACCTTGGCGATGGTAATTTTCCTATCAAGCTCTTCGATCGTTTTCTGGGTTTGCCCAGCCAGATAGTCATGGGAAAGCCTAGTAGGGTTTGAAACCATGACCGGAATGATCTTGTAACTTTCGGTTTGATCATTCAACTTCTCAATACAGTTTTGCTTGATTTTCTCCAACAGGGAAGTCTTGCCGATGCCAGGGGGACCTTGAATGACCTGTGTTTGGCCACCGGCAGGATTGCTGCCGGGATCATTCAAATATTTTTGGCTGATTATTTTGCTTTTTCGATCAATCCTGTATTGGAGGTCTTTTCGTCCAACAAAGAACGGATTGATCGTCCGGTCCTTTTTGATCAAGAACCTATGGATACCTTCAGCATAAAATGATTTGGCCATATTGTCAAAATCCTCACTCTCTGCTGTCATTAATACATGAATTGACCGAATTTGGTGAAAGTAACGACTACTTTATAAAATTAGATGTGGACAACATGGAGCGGTTCCAGCCATCAATAATTACAAATGGAGGGAGGGCCAAAGAAAGTATTGTGTTACAAATTATCGTAAAATTATTGGAATTTTTCGGTAATCGGAAAAATTAAATTCTGTCTGACTTCGCCTTGCAAATTTAATCTGATGTAAATTCGAAAAGAATTGGATAAAAGGGTTCAGTCAGAATTACTGCGTTTCAAAGAGTTGAGGCCTGCTGGCGATAGCAGGCCTCAACTAGAATTTACTTAATTGCAAACCCACTTCATTGTGTGGAAATTGAACTCAAAGCTTTGCATGGGTACCCATGTGAAGCCATCCATACAGTTTGAAAACGCCTGTTGGCTGGTCTGCGTCAAAAGATAGACATCAGACTGATTGTCAACAAGGATATGTTGAAGTTGCTTGTAGATTTCATTCTGCCTGTCAACATCTGCAGTACCACGAGCTTCATCGATCAAGGCATCCACCTCATCACTCAGAACCCATTCCATCGAGGCCCAGGTTCCCTGTGCTGCCGAATGGTACTGGGTGAAGAAGAAACTATCGGGTGAAGGATAGGTCGCACCATAAAACACTTCGTTGATTGCCGGAGTGGTTTCTGCCCTGGCCGCCAACTCGGTCATCCGATTCCATGGTTCAGGTTTCAGAATGGTATTAAATCCTATTGGGTCAAGATTGGCTTTCATCAACAGGGCAATCTCTTCCTCGAAGGCAAGCCCAGCGACGAACATGATCTCGATATCGATTGGTCCACTACCTGCATAAGAGCTTTTCTCGACATGCTCCCTTGCTTTTTCCAGATCGAATTTGGGTAATTCCAGATCATCAGCATAAGCACCGGCGAATACGGGAGGCATTGGCCCCGCCAGCGGTTCACCTGGCAACAGTGCTGAGCGAATTGTATCATAATCTGTTGCATAGGCTATGGCCTTGCGGATATCGACATCATCGGTGGGGGAAACCTGGTGGTTGAGCTTCAAATAAAAGTTGGTGGCCGTTGGATAGGAAATTATTCGATAACCATCCATCTTGCCGATAGCATCATAGGTTTCGATGGCCTGTGCGTCAGAGGACATTGACAGTTCTCCTGAGGCAGCCAAAGCTTTGACAGTGGCTTCTTCATGGGTGACGATAAACCTTACCTTATCGATAGCTTGATCATCCCAACCCAGATGATAACCATCATACCTTTCCATGGTCATGGTTGCACCACGGTCCCAACTGGTCAACTTGAAGGCACCAGCGCCCAAGGAGTTATTGGCCAGGAAATCCTGAGACCAGGGATCGTCATCGGACATGTTTTCCATGGCTACATCACTATTAACAACAAACAGGATAGGTGTTGTGGTCAAAAACGGGGTATAAATCTTGTTGAGTTTGAACTCGACCGAGTTGTTGTCGATTTCCGTTACCGAATTTTCATCAAGCACACCTTCAAAAAGATAAGAAGGGCCCTCGTTTAGAGCCAGCAGGCGCTTGACGGAATAAACAACATCCTTGGCCTCGACTGGTGATCCATCCTGAAAAGTTGCCCCATCCTTGAGATGAAAAGTATAGGTAAGCGTATCCTCTGAAGCTTCCCAACTTTCTGCTAACAGGGGTTGAATGGCTCCATCGCCATCAAGAGTGGTTAGGGCATCATACATGTTCACCCCAGCCATATACTCTGTGTAGTCATTTATTTTTGCCGGATCGACGGTTCCAAAAATTTGAACCACATTCACCGTAGCAACATTTTCTGCCTGGGCTGAAAAGGACAGAAATGGAACTGTACCTAGCACCAGTGACATTAGAAAGTGTTTTATTTTCATCTTTTCTCCTCCTACAAAATTATGGGAAAGCCATTTGCATTCTTGTTAAGCATTCCAACCGGACCAAAC
>WTGT01000081.1 GCA_011523445.1 Paracoccaceae bacterium | reverse complement strand
GTATATATACCGGTTTCGGTTCTGTCAGATACTATCCGCAGGGGAATTCACTAAGTCATTTGATTGGATATGTCGGTTCCCCCTCATTGGTGGAAATTGAGGCAAACAGTGATCTTAAATCCCTGCTCAGCCATCCCAATTTCAAGATCGGGAAGGTTGGGATCGAAAAGGCCTTCGATTTAGAATTGCGGGGAACACCCGGCAACAAGAAATTTGAAGTGAATTCCTCGGGAAGGAAAGTAAAGGTACTAACCAGCAATAATCCGGTTTCCGGAAAAAACATTCAACTTACCCTTGATGCCAAACTGCAAGAGTACACGCAATTGGTTCTTGGTAATGAGGTTGCATCAGTCTTTATCATGGATTTGGAAAAAGGGGATGTTCTTGTTTCGGCATCAAAACCCACATTTGACCCCAACCTGTTTTCCGGTGGTATTTCATCAAGCGATTACCAGGCATATCTGGAAAACATCTACTCTCCCTTTTTCAACAGACCTTTGGCTGGCCAGTATGCCCCAGGCTCCACTTTCAAGATGATTACGCTACTGGCTGCCCTGGAAAGCGGTTTGATTAATGAGAATTTCACATTCTATTGCAATGGTAGCTACGAAATTGCCGATGGAGTTTTTCATTGTTGGAATCCGAAGGGACATGGAACTGTTGGAGTAAAAAAGTCCCTCAAGGAATCTTGCGATGTTTTTTACTACAGGTTAGCTGAAATAATAGGAATAGAACGAATCGCCGAGATGGCACGAAGATTTGGTTTTGGCAGCAAGCCGGAACTACCTATACCGGATTTGAGCAGCGGTCTGGTACCAGATCGTGAATGGAAAGAGGCAAACATAGGCCAAGGCTGGGTTGTCGGAGATACCATGAACGCGGCAATTGGTCAGGGTTTTGTCCTTGCTTCCACAGCCCAGATAGGATTAATGCTTGCCCGATTGATAACCAACAAGAAGGTGATGCCTAGAATTGTGATTTCCAAAGACGGCAAGGAAGAAAACGTTGCTGAATGGGAGTCAATGGGAATTTCCGAAAAGAATTTGAATTTGGTTCTGGAAGGCATGACGGCTGTATTGAATGAACAAAAAGGTACTGCCTATGATGCAAGAACAACGGACAATGATTTTTTGATAGCTGGTAAAACCGGAACAAGTCAGGTCAGGAGAATAACTGTCCAAGAACGTGAAGTGGGAGTAACCAGAAATATTGACTTGCCGTGGGAACAGAGAGATCATGCCATATTCTGCTGCTATGGGCCGATCCAAAAACCCAGATATGTGGCATCATTAATAGTTGAACATGGAGGGTCGGGGTCAAGGGTTGCCGCTCCCATCGGGAGAGAACTTATCATGCGCACTTTTTACGACGCCCTGCCTCCCCTCAGAGCTTATCCGGCTGAAATCAGATCGCAAATCATTGAAATGCGATTGAATTTTGGTATCAATCCAGAACCACCCAAACCTTCGGCAAATTCCCGGGCATGACTCTATTACACGAAGAACTGGACCCGAAACTGTCCCTTCTGGGGAAGATGGCTCGAATCAACTGGATACTGGTGTTCCTGATTATCATACTCTCCCTGATAGGATTCATCAATTTGTATTCAGTGGGTGGAGGTTCGCTCTATCCCTGGGTTATCCCTCAATTACAAAAATTCTCCTTTGGATTGGTGATCATGGTAGGGATAGCCTTGATTCCCATTTCATTTTGGCAGGCTAGTTCCTATCACATCTACTTTATCGGTTTGATTCTCCTTGTAATGGTCGAAATCATTGGTGTTCGCTTCATGGGAGCACAACGATGGCTTGATTTGGGAATTGTTCAAATACAACCATCAGAAATCATGAAAGTGGCCATGGTTATTGCCGTGGCAAATTATTATAGCCAAATCGATCCGACCAAAGTCTCCCGACCCCTTTACCTAATTTTTCCTATCTGTCTCATCATGTTTCCTGTTGGATTGGTATTTATTCAACCCGATCTTGGAACAGCAATTTTATTGCTTGCAGGAGGTGGAATTATTTTGTTTGTCAGCGGTGTCAGTTTATTCTACTTCATTGGCATAATTTTCATGTTTATTGGGGCGGTTGTATCAGTATTGATCAGTCGTGGAACCTCATGGCAGCTTTTGCAGGACTATCAGTACAGGAGAATTGATACTTTTCTCAATCCAGATTCAGATCCGTTGGGAAGTGGCTATCAAATCATCCAATCCAAAATAGCAATTGGATCAGGAGGGTTGACGGGAAAAGGGTTTTTGAATGGTACCCAAACCCAGCTAAATTTTTTTCCCGAAAAGCATACAGATTTCATTTTTCCTGTACTTGCCGAAGAATTCGGTCTTTTTTGGAGCCTGATTATCCTCATCCTTTTCTTCGGTATTGTTCTTGTATGCCTCTATGAGGCACTCAAGGTACAAGACCGGTTTTCTTCCCTGCTAATCATAGGCCTGGCTGGTACATTCTTTTTATACTTTACCGTTAATCTAGCGATGGTAACAGGGCTTTTCCCCGTTGTTGGCATACCATTACCCTTAATTTCCTACGGTGGTTCTGCCCTCCTCAGCCTCATGATTTCCTTTGGCTTCATACAAAGTGCGATTATTCACGGAAATAAGGACAAATAGCATGACAATCAAAATCTTGTTTTCTGCAGCTGACAGGCATCATCAGGAATGGATTCCAGTTCTTAATCAAACCTTTACTGAGTTTGATCTGGATTTTGATTTGATTACGTATGCGGATAATCCCACAGAAATTGATTATCTTCTTCATTCACCGGATGGACCAGTAAACGATTTTACTCCCTTTGCCAATTTAAGCGCCATCATGACCTTATGGGCAGGTGTTGAAGATATCATTAACAACAAGACAATTGCCTGTCCTTTGGTTCGAATGAATGATCCCGGGATGGTGGAAGGCATGAGGGAATGGGTAACAGGTCAGGTTCTCAGACATCATCTGGGAATGGATATCCACATCAATAACAGATCTGGAGCCTGGCTGAAGGAAACCAGCCCTCCCCTAGCACGTTCAAGGGTTGTTGGATTCCTTGGGCTTGGTGTTTTGGGTCTGGCATGTTTGAAGGCAGTAAAGGTATTGAATTTTCAAGTGATGGGTTGGAGCAGGACAAAGAGGGAGATACCTGATGTACAGACCTTTCACGGCAAGGATGGTCTTCATCACGTCCTTGGGGCATCCGATATCATAGCGATGATTTTGCCCCTAACTAGAGAAACTACAGATCTGATCAATCGGGATACACTGAAATTCATCAAACGAGGTACAGTATTGATCAATTCCGGTCGAGGTGGATTGATCAATGAAGAGGATCTCCTTCAGGCCCTTGACAATGGACAGGTATCTCATGCCACCCTAGATGTATTCAAGACCGAACCACTGCCAGTCAATCACCCATTCTGGCTACATGACAAAGTTTCCATCTGGCCTCATATTTCGTCGGAATCCCGGCCTCAAACCGCCTCGATTTCAATCGCAAGGAATATTACAAGAAATCTCAAGGGTGAAGCGATGAAGAATGTTGTTGATTTCGAAAGGGGCTATTAGGTTTCCAAGTCGATATTCTCCTTATTAAAGTACTGCACGATTCTGGGGTCTGTCATTATATCACTCATCTGAATTTCAGTGAACAATTTTATACCTTCAAGCGTCGTGCACCTTGACAAGGCCACATAGGTTTGACCTGGGGCAAATGCCCTTCCAAGCATCAGACCAAGGTTCTCGAAGGTATTACCCTGGCTCTTGTGAATGGTTATGGCCCAACACAATCTGAATGGAAATTGCGTAAACGACCCTTCAGGAACAGAAACGATTTTGCCTTCATGAAGTCCATATGAATTGACTTCCCACTTATGCTTTCCAACGCTGATGACTTGGCCATTGCGTAATTTGATTTCCACCTGCTCTTCAACCCTGTCATAGCCCTGGATTATTCCCAAGGTTCCATTAACAAACCGGTAGTTTCGATCATTGGTCAACATCATTACCTGACATCCACGACAAAAAATGAGTTCCTCGGGTGCAGAATACATTTCCCTGCTGATTTTCCCCGCAATTTCGGCACTGTTTTGGTATATTGGATTCAATTGCCCGAGCTTATCCAAATGCCTAAGATTGATTTCATCAGCTTGACGATTGGTACTCGTGAGAATAACAAAATAATCCTTGGTTCCGGTTCCCTTACCCTCTTCAAATCTTGCCATGTTTTGCCGATTGAACCATTCTAGGTCTTCATTTGTAATACTGTTTTCCCTTATCCGGTTCAAAAAATCTATGAATTCCTCATCCTTTTGCCTAAACACCTTAGTCAGTTCAATCCGCAAAAATGGAACCTCTTGCATCACATGGGCATCAAAGAAAAATTCCGTTTCATAAAGACTCCCCTTCTGAAAAATATTTCTCTCATTTCTCGGTACCACTGGTGGTAGTTGATAAAGGTCACCAAAAAATATCATTCTGATGCCACCAAAAGGCTTGTTTCTTTCCCAACCATATTTTCTGAGGATTTTATCCACACAATCCAGCAAATCTGCACGCAGCATGGACACCTCATCAATGATTATGGCATCAAGGTTGCGTATAATTCTTCTTGTACTGCCTTGCAAAAAGGTTTTCGTTACATTTTCGGGCGTTGTTCCCGGCCGAAACTTGAAAAATCTATGAATGGTCTGTCCACCCACATTCAGAGCAGCAATGCCAGTGGGAGCGAGTATGACTGAATTGTCAGGAATTGTTTCCTGATATAATTTTAAGAGGGTAGATTTTCCTGTTCCCGCCTTCCCGGTAATGAACAGGTGCTCCCTGCCATGTTTCAGTAATTCAAGGGCATCCTTGAATTCCTTGGTTATCGTTATGCTCAATTGAGGCTACCCGGAAATTATTATTGCTCTGAATTTTGACTAATTAACTTAAAAATCTAGATTAGCAATTACGTGAAATTCTTTGGTATTGGATTTAATTTAAGGTTACAAGGTGTTTTTATCAGGAAATGAATTGATTTTCGTACAGATATTTTACCGAACCCAAATGATTTTCTTAATGCAACAATTACTCCACTCTAGTCCTGAGTAGGTTTGAAAACGTAATAGGTCAAAAGGTGAATAAATGAAAGTTTGGAATTTTGTATCACAATATTCTGTATTATTGATATCAGGCGCACTGATTGCCCTTATATGGGCCAATACTTCACCACACTCCTATCACGAATTGGTTGATTTTGTTCTCCTCAAGAAGAGCTTTGTCGGGTATATTCCCGAGGGTGCAGAATACAGGAAACTGACAATCCATTTTATCATCAATGACATTTTGATGGCATTTTTCTTTGCCGTTGCAGGCAAGGAGGTTTGGGAAGCTATTGCCCTGAAAAACGGCTCTCTCAGGGGTAAAAAATCCCTGACACCTCTCTTTGCAACTGCCGGCGGAATGATTGGTCCGATTGTCGTCTATCTCGGCATTGCCTACATTCTGGGTTCTGAAACATACTCCGCTGTTGCCAACGGTTGGGCAATTCCAACAGCAACAGATATCGCCTTTTCCTATCTGGTTGGTAGAGTGATTTTTGGAGCCGGGCATCCGGGTGTAAGATTTCTGCTCTTGTTGGCAATAGCTGACGATGCGTGCGGACTTTTGATCCTGGCTGTATTTTATCCTTCAGGTGAATTAGCTCCTGAATGGTTATTGCTTTCACTTTTTGCCGCAGTGGGTACCTATTTGGTATTTAATTGGTTGCCAAGATATCTGGAAAAGGATCACGGTGAAAATTATTTCCCCAACCTAGTCGTCAAGCGTCTTTCTTTCTGGCCTTATGCAGTAGCCGGGGCATTATCTTGGTATGGTTTTCAGGAATCGGGTCTTCATCCTGCCCTGGGCTTACTTCCAGTTATTCCCGCAATACCGCACGCCGATACAACTTTCGGAATTTTTGCTGATGAGGAAAAACACCTTACCGATATCCTAAACAAGATCGAGCATAAGCTTAAAATTCCGGTCGAAATCATTTTGTTCTTTTTTGGCTTCGCCAATGCTGGTGTGGAGTTTTCTTCCATAGGCACTCCCACCTACCTGGTTTTGGCAGGTTTGCTGGTAGGCAAACCCATAGGCATTTTGCTATTCGGATGGTTGGGTGCGGGGCCATTCAAATTCGGAATGCCGGATGGCATGAATCTGATTGATATTCTTGTCATTGGTTTCATAGCCGGCATAGGCTTCACGGTATCCTTGTTTGTGGCTTCGGTTGCCTTTGACAGCGGTCCTGTTCAAGATGCTGCCAAAATGGGAGCATTATTGAGTCTTGGGGGTGCTGCCATTGCCATTTTCGTGGGCAAGGTATTCAAGATCAAGAAGCAGGAAATTGTTTCGTGAGTTGTCCCAAATTGAGTGATTTTTTCAAATGAAAACAGTTCAAGTCGGTAACCTGAATGTATCAAACAGGTTGCCGTTCATTCTCATTGCTGGCCCCTGTCAAATAGAGAGCAGAGATCACTCTCTGGAAATTGCCGGGCATATCAGCAAGACCTGCAAGTCATTGGGTTTGGACTTTATATTCAAGTCCTCCTTTGACAAAGCCAATCGAACGTCCATCTCGGGTAAGCGTGGAATCGGGATGGATTCTGGGCTGGAAATTCTGTCAGCCGTCAAAGAGGAAATCGGATGTCCAGTTCTGACGGATGTCCACGAACCCGGCCAATGTGCAGAAGTTGCCAGGCATGTGGATATCCTGCAAATTCCTGCCTTTCTTTGTCGTCAAACTGATTTGTTGCTTGCTGCCGGGAAGACAAACAAACCAATCAATTTGAAAAAGGGGCAATTTTTGGCACCGTGGGATATTCAAAATGCTATTGGGAAAATTGCCAGTACGGGTAACCAAAATATTCTGATCTGTGAAAGAGGCACTTCATTTGGTTACAACAGTTTGGTGACTGATATGAGAAGTTTGCCCATTTTGGCCAAGACAACATATC
>WTGT01000204.1 GCA_011523445.1 Paracoccaceae bacterium | reverse complement strand
GCTTATGCAGATAGTTTACCTCCTCTTCTTATAGGACTTTGCATAACCATAATTGGTGGCGTGATTATAGGCATTAGCATTGGACTGGTAAGGAGCACCGAATGGTTTATTATGCCTTTACTTATTATTTTCCAAACCGCCCCTGTTTCTGCTCTAATTCCTATGTTAACTTATATTTATGGAATTAGCGACACAGCAAAAGTGGTGGCTATAGTTATTTTAGGAATGCCACTCGTCGCACTGAATTCTTATAAGGGTATTCAAGCCACAAGCCCATCATTATTGGAAATGGCAAAAAGTTTTCGCGCATCATGGTTTGATACTATACTTTTTGTGATACTACCATCAGCCCAAAAAATGATTTTTGCAGGACTGAGACTTGGTGTTTCAGGGGCATTTATCGGCATTGTTTTGGCTGAATTGCTGATAACTCCTACAGGTATTGGTGATCTGATAACGTACAACAGATTCGTTGCACATTATGATAAAATGTTTGCAACGATTATTTCAATCCTTGCGGTTGCAGGTTTGACTTTGGGAGGTATGCGTAAACTTGAAGACTGGCTTTTTCCATCAGAGAAGAATGAATGAATATTATTTGTTGGCTATGATTAATAACAGGTGAGCACGATGGATGATATAATTTTAAAAACGGAAGATATTGGTGTGATTTACGATGGATCCATTGTCGCTCTGGAAAATGTTTCACTCAATGTACCAACAGGTAAGTTAACAGCCATTTTGGGTCCAAGCGGGTGTGGTAAAACTACCTTGCTTAAGGTTATTGCTGGACTTATCGAACCCAGCACTGGTACCGTCAAAATCCGGGGCAAAGAAATTATAGGTCCTGGGCCGGATAGGGCACTTGTGTTTCAGGATTTTGCTCTTCTCCCGTGGGCTACGGTATTACAGAATGTTGCATTTGGTCTTCGCGCTCAAGGTGTTTCAAAAAGAGAAAGAGAAAAAACCTCGCTAAACTATATTAAAGAAGTAGGTCTTTCGGGATTTGAAGATAAGTACCCTCACCAGTTGTCGGGAGGTATGCGTCAAAGGACTGGACTTGCTCGTGCGCTAACGGTAAACTCTGATATACTTCTAATGGATGAACCCTTCTCCGCCGTTGACGAGCAGATGAGAAGAAAGCTTCAAGAAGATTTGCTTGAACTATTAAAAATAGAGAATAAAACTGTAATTTTCGTTACACATTCAATTGAAGAAGCTGTCTATCTTGCCGATCAGGTTGTTATTCTTTCGGGTCGACCGGGTTCCATTGCAGAGATTGTATATCCCGAAATTGATCGCCTTGGTGAAATTGATTTAATCAGGCGTCAACCCCGTTATGTTGAACTTGTTGACGAGATTTGGAGCAGTCTGAAAAGTTATGTTGAATAGTGATATGGCCAAAAGTAAACCTTCAAACCGTAAGTTGTCGTTTAAAAGACTTATGTGGACATCCCCTTTTTGGTCACTAATTTTTTGGGCAGGAATTTGGGAGTTTATAGGGCAAATGGGTTGGATGACCTTACTTCCGCCCTTGTCAGGAATTTGGTTTGCATTTGCAGAACTACTTGAACAGTCTGCTTTTTGGGATGCATTTGCAATGACCGCTAGAACGTTTGGTATTGGTCTTGGCCTTTCTATTTTGGTAGGCATTCCAGTTGGTGTTTTGATGGGAATAAGCACGCGAACAGACAAAATTTTATCGATATGGGTAAACCTTTTTCTTTCTGCGCCGATCACCGCTGTTATTCCTGCGTTGATGCCAATATTCGGTATTGCCGATGCAACGGTAATCGCAACGGTAATTTTATTTTCCATATGGGTAGTAATAATTGATACTCAGGCTGGCATCACTCATGTCAAAGATTCTTTGGTAGAAATGGGTCGAAATTTCGGTTGCTCGCGATGGAAAATCATTATCTGGATAGTTATTCCAGCTGCATTGCCAGAAATTATAACCGGTGTTCGACTTTCAGTGGTTAGGGCTGTTAAGGGTGTTATCGTAGGGCAGATTGTAATTGCACTTATTGGATTTGGAGGACTCTTTAATACCTACCTATCCTATTTTTTAATGGAGCGCTTTTGGGCCCTAATTATAGTGGTATTCGCTATGTCATTTACCATAATAGGCTTAGTTGAACAGTTGGAACGACGAATAGCTTTTTACGCCAGAACACGCTAGTGTCCTGAATCTAAAGTTCGCCTCGTTCTGTTGGTGTAATTTTGTGACAGAATCTTTTCACCGAAGAAAGTATGTCATCAGCTGATTTCGTCCATTTAATATCCAATTTTAACTAACTTTTATTAAAGCGCACTTCTGAAAATAAATTGACTAGCAATTGAAATCAGGAAGAATCTACTTTTGTTTGAATAGAATGATTAAATTGCCATTTATAACTATTGAGACCTAAAGGTTGGCTTTTGAGGCTTAGTCGATTCAATCTTAATTCATAGATTTCATGCCAGACTTAGAACACATCATAGGAAAATCAGGGATTGAGTTACCATCATTTCCCGAAGGGCTAGTTTGGTTGGTTGGGGCAGGTCCAGGTGATCCTGGGTTGTTGACTCTCCATGCCATCCATGCCTTACAGCAGGCAGATGTTATAATCTATGATGCCTTGGTCAATCAGGACATCCTGAACCTTTGCAGGGATGATGCAGAGAAGGTTTTTTCTGGTAAGAGAGGGGGAAAACCATCTTTCAACCAAAGGGATATTTCATTGAAGTTGGTTGAGTATTCCAAAAAGGGAAAACGGGTGGTTCGACTCAAGGGGGGAGATCCGTTCATATTTGCCCGTGGAGGTGATGAAGCCTTATTTCTCGCAAAAGAAAATATTCCCATCCGAATTACTCCCGGTATTACTGCAGGGGTTGGTGCCATGGCTTATGCAGGTATTCCCTTGACATACAGGGAGACAAACCAAAGCATAACTTTTCTTACGGGGCATGATCAATTCGGTGAAACTCCCAGTGCCATAAATTGGGAATTATGTGCAAAGGGAGCTCAGGTTTTGGTAATATACATGGCAATGAAAAACCTTTCCCAAATTGTTGCCAAGCTAATAGAATTTGGAAGAAATCCTTCTGAACCTGTAGCAGTCGTGTCCAATGCCACCCTAAAAGATCAAATTGTCCTGGAAACCACACTTTCCCATGCTGTTGAGGATGTCCGGAACAATGGATTGAAGGCACCAGCCATAATTTGTATCGGGAGCAATGTTCCATTCCATAGAATCCTCAACGGGGTGATCAATCCAAGTCTGGAAACCGGATTGAATCTACTGGGACATATTGGTCATAAAGAATCCACCCTAATTCAGGAGGAGAATTCAAATTAGGGGTTTAATTGTCTCAGCGCCCAATTCGGGTGCCGGAAAAACCATTATTACACTGGGACTGCTCCGAACCCTTCAAAAGCGGAATATAAACGTATATCCGGCTAAATCGGGTCCTGATTACATAGATCCAAAATTTCACCAGGTTGCTGGCGGGAGATCATCCGTAAATCTTGATTGCTGGGCGATGAAACCAGATCTGGTTTCATTCTTGGCGAATAATCCCAGCAGGGTGGATACATCCGCTTCCAATGAACTGATGCTGATTGAAGGAGCCATGGGCGTCCTTGACGGGGGTGGCAAGGACGGCAGGGGAAGTGTCGCAGACCTGGCTGAAATGTTGTCAGTACCGATAATACTGGTTATTGATGCCAGCAAACAGTTTCACTCGGTTGCACTTGCCCCGATGGGGCTGGTGAAAGCTCGACCGAAGGTCAATCTTCTGGGAGTCATCCTAAATAATATTGGTTCATCACGGCACTTGTCAGGAGCTAGAGAAAGCCTGGACAGTTACGGTATTGAGTTATTGGGTTGGCTTCCTAAATCACCGGAGTTCAAAATACCCGAACGGCATCTGGGTTTGGTCCTTCCAGAGGAGAACCCGGAAATGGAAGAATTCATCGAAAGGATCAGTGTCAAAATTGATCAATTGGTCCATGTGGACACAATCCTGCAGGGTGCAATGGAAATCATGAAACCTAATGCTGTAAATCCTAAAGTCGGGATTGACCCACTGGGTCAAAACATAGCAATTGCCCAGGATAATGCTTTTGCCTTCATTTATTCACATTTGATTAAATATTGGCAGGAAAGGGGTGCAAATATATTACCCTTTTCACCGCTCGGCGATGAAGGGCCGGATGCTGAAGCGGATGCTGTTTTTCTACCGGGAGGGTATCCAGAAATTCATTTACCCCAATTGGCAGGTAAATCCCAATTCATTTCAGGGATGAATAAGGCCAGGGAGCGGAGTGCTTTGATATATGGCGAGTGTGGTGGTTTTATGGTTTTAGGGGATGCAATCAGGGATTCCAAAGGTAAATCACATCGAATGTTGGGATTTCTGAACCATGTAACTTCCTATCAAGAAACAAGCTTGCATTTGGGGTACAGACGTTTTGAAGCCTTGTCCAATCCTCATTTCAGGGGAAAATTCAATGGCCATGAATTCCATTACACGAACCTTGAGGTTGCTGGTGGCAATAAAGGCCTGTTTAAAGTGGAAGACTCTTTTGGCAATAGATTGCCTGATGCTGGACTAGTCAATGGAAATGTTTTCGGCTCCTACCAGCATTTGATTTGTGCAAGTCAGGATTGACCTTGTGGGGTGCGTTTCTTGAACCTGAGAATATGACTATGGTTTTTGTCATAGAGAGCACTTTCCTCAATGATTTTTGGATTGAGCGACTTTCCAACAAAAATCAAAACAGTACGAGTGAGTTTGTAAGCTCGTATTTCATCCCGAAGTGATTGCAGGTCGGTTCGAATAATCTGTTGATCAGCCCAACCTATCCTGAAAGCAATGACAACTGGACAATCCCCACCATAAAGGGGAATGAGTTTTCTCTGGATGGCCAGGGAATTCCTGACCGACAAGTGAATGATCAGGGTCGCTTTGGATGCTCCCAGTATGGCCAGGTCCTCATCTTCTGGCATATCAGTGGATTTCATCGAGGTTCTAGTCAGAATTAGTGTTTGGGAGATTTTTGGAATTGTCAATTCCTGCCCTAAAGCTGCAGCCGCTGCGGCAAATGCTGGAACCCCGGGTATGATCTCAAAGGGAATATCAAGATTCTTTAACCTTTCTATCTGTTCTGCAATTGCACCATAGATCGAGGGGTCTCCAGAATGAACCCTGGCAATGTCCTTGCCCTCATTGTGTGCCTTGGTGATTATTTCCATGATTTCTTCCAGATTCATGGAGGCTGAATCCATTACCAGGGCATCTTCAGGTGCGGAGGTGATAACATCTTCGGGAACCAGAGAGCCAGCATAAATACAAACGGGACATTGGGAAATCAATTTCTGACCTTTGACGGTTATCAAATCGGGATCACCCGGTCCGGCCCCTATAAAATATACGGTCACTTGCTTGGTCCTTCTCCAACCTTGTTGCCGGCCTGAATCTTTTTATTATAACCCCTCGGTGTATATACCCACTGTCCACCGAGGCCATTTAGATTTGAATTGGTTGTAAAGGTTTTGGTATGGCTGTTCCCGATTATCAATAAGGTCAGCATGTCAACTTCTTCAGGTTGGAAAGTTGAAAGATCCCGAAGGGTATAACTTTCCCCTTCACGTTCGACATTTCTGGCTATCAGAACGGGAGTGCTGTCCGGTCGATGTTGGCGTATAATTTCCAGGGCTTTTTCCAACAGGATTCTTCTTTTTGTTGAAGCCGGATTGTAAAGCGAAATAACAAAATCCCCCTCTGCTGCATTTCGCACCCGATCAAGAATGATATTTTCATCGGTCAATAGGTTGGATAGTGATATCACACAAAAATCATGTCCAATCAAACCACCACCCTTGGCTGCAGCAGCCTGCATGACCGTGATACCGGGAAGACATTGAACATGGGCCCGTTTTGCCCTTGCAGAGACACCTCCCTCGTTCTCCGGAAGATCAAGCAATTCCATGACAAGTGAATTCATGGCAAAAATATTGCTGTCTCCGGAGCATACCAGGACAACCCTTTTGCCAAGCCCAGCTGTTTCAAGCGAATGTCGACACCGTTTTTCCTCTTCTCCAAGTTCGAAGGCAACAATTTCCTGATTGGTTGGTAAGGGTTCCAAAAGATCAAGATACCCTTTGTAACCAACAATGACGTCTGCCTCGGTTAAGACCCTTGTTACTGCAGGTGTCCTAGACAAGGTATTGCCGGGACCAATACCAACAACCGATAATTGACCACGTGGTATCCCGGGATTGTCGGTATCCCCTCCCAATTTTGCCAGAGCCATGGTTGCCGTACCTGACTTGATTTTTTCAATCACAAGCCTGCCATCCTGTCCTGCTCTAGCCAGACAGGCACCTTCGCTCACACCATGGCAACCTACTTCCCTGTAAACGGCTTCGGAGGGGTTCTTCAATTTTTCGTGCTGGGTTTCCAATATATCGGGGGGATAAAACCTGGCCTCAACACCAATGTTTTGGGCCAAAAGGTGGATGGCAGGTTCGTCTGATTTCAAATCTATCGAGTAAATACCCTCGATACTTCCCTGACTTATTCCATATTCAGACAGGTTTCTGTTGACAAATTCCACTAAATCATCAGGAGAACAGTTTCTGATGCATCCTACACCAAGGGCATATTCCTTCTTTTGGTAGACCAGCGATGGCAAACCGTTGGATGATACAACAATTCGGTTCTTGTCGGATGTGTTCGTGATCTTTATATTGTCCCTGGCTTGGAGGGGTGACAACCATTCGTCATAACCAAGAATTTCTATTTTCTTTCCCCGAAGAAATGCAGCGGTCATACCTTTGATATCGGAGGGGTTCAATAAAGTCCAGTAATCCGGAGGTTCGCCTAGGGCAAGACCAAGAGTTACATAACTTCCAGTTGAGAGTGCAGGTTTGGAATTCAGAAAGTTGCCTATCTCCACAGCCAGTTTATTGGCGGAATAATGACCTCCAAGCAATGGTATGACGAATTGGCCATCCTCGGAAACTGCAACCACAGGAGGTTCCGTCTGTTTGTTCCTTATCAGCGGGCTGATGGTACGAATG
>WTGT01000188.1 GCA_011523445.1 Paracoccaceae bacterium | reverse complement strand
TCATTATACTGGGTTATAAATGGTGCCATTGCAGCTCGTCAAAGGGTCATTGCGTTTGACCAGAGAATTGATCCAGAGGGTATCAAGCGATGGGCCATCGTTTTCGATGATCGGATTGTTCGAACCGAACCTGTTCCCAAAAGGCCTTTCCAGGGATGGAGGTATCTTACCCCCAAAAAAAGTCCACTGGATTTACCTTTTCAGGGTCAAACGGGAAGTTTTGAAAATGTTAGGAGGCTTTTTGAAAAATATCCCTATGAAGAGTTCAAAATCACCATTGAACCTTATCCAAGGTAGCAATTTTGCAAACCTGCCTTGATGATTACTTGGCAAGTATCTCCTTGATTGTGGATATCAGGTTTTCGACCCTGACCTCTTGCTGCCAATCTCGTGATTTCCATTCATCCAACGATGCCGTTTCTGAAATTTTTGAACCAAGTTCAAGATCCTTGATCAGAACGACACCCTTGTTCCTTTCTTCTTCCCCTTGAATAATTGCTATGGGGCAGTTCCTGGTATCTGCATATTTCAATTGCTTGCCAAAATTCCGGGCATTCCCCAAAAATACTTCGGATTTAATTCCCGCTTTACGGAGGTCTGCCACCATCTTTTGATAATCGGCCATTCGATGGCGGTCCATGACTGTAACCAAAACAGGACCACGAACCTTGATCTTTTCCGCTTGTCTGCTTTCCCTGGCAGCAATGAGCCTGTCAATACCAATTGAAACCCCTGTTGCAGGAACCTTTTGACCGATAAATCTTTTGACAAGATCGTCATAGCGACCTCCGCCAGCAACAGAACCAAATCTTTTCCGTCTTCCCTTTTCATCCAATATTTCAAAAGTAAGTTCTGCCTCCAATACTGGTCCAGTATAATAATCCAGCCCTCGTACAATGGAGGTATCTATCACGAAATTTTCCATGTCACTATTCTGGGCATTGATACAATCCAATATTTCATTCAGCTCATATACACCCTCAGACCCCACATCGGTTTCAGCAACCAAATCCCTAAGCTTGTCCAGGATTTCGGTATTGGATTGATTTCCAAGTTCCAGGAAATTCATGATTGGGTCAATTTGGCTCCCGGTCAGTTCGGCCCCCTTGGTGTAATCACCACTTTCATCCAGCCTTCCCTTGCCCAAAAGCTGTCGAACTCCCTTCGATCCCAGCCTGTCCAATTTGTCCATTGCTCGAAAAATTGCACCGCGGGTTTCGGAATCTGATTCAGCATTTCCCTCTTCCAGTACGCCAGCCACAACGAGGATACCATCAAGAATCTTTCGATTGTTGATTTTGATGAGAAAGTCCTTCTTGGCCATCCCCATGACATCTAGTATTTCGGAAGTCAGCACAGCCATCTCTGCATCTGCTGCAACATTGCTTGAACCGACTGTATCAGCATCGCATTGGTAAAACTGACGGAATCGACCTGGCCCGGGTTTTTCATTCCGCCAGACAGGTCCCATTGCGTATCTGCGATACGGCGAGGGCAAGGTATTTCTGTATTGAGCAGCTACCCTGGCAAGAGGCGCTGTCATGTCATAACGCAATGACAACCACTTTTCCTCATCCTTCCAAGCAAAAACACCCTCATTGGGTCGGTCCAAATCAGGCAAAAATTTCCCCAGGCTATCAAGGTACTCAACCGCTGGAGTTTCCAAGGGATCAAATCCAAACTTGTTGAATACCTCGGCAATGTCATTCATCATTTGAACCCGAAATTTATGGGTTTCTCCAAAATAATCCTGGAAACCCTGAGGTGTTTCTGCCTTTGGACGCGCTATTTTCTGTTTTTTGGATTTTGCAACCATGGTAAAATTTCCGGGTAGTGGATTGCCAACTTTAAATGTATCAAAAATGTATCGCCAAATGCTCAGCTACAAAGGGGTAAAGCGTGTTTTGTTATTGCCGACCTGCCTTGAATTAATCCATTGGTGAAACTTTTATAACCCCCTCCAGGCTTTTTATCGCCTGTTTCACCTTTTTATTCATTTTGTAGGTACCTGCAATATCAATGGCCAGATCTTCCTTGATTTCCTCACAAAACGGGGAGAAAACTATCCTTGACCATTGGTAATTGGGTAGTTCCTTGGTGTTTTCCTCCAGGATTGATCTGACCTGACCAGGTACAGATACCTTGTCAAAATGAATACGAACCGTAATCGGAAGATCTTTAGGATCTTTGATCAAATTTTCTAGGGGTAAAATCTTGAAGGCGGAAACCCTGATCTGGTCCTTGTATTTATCTACTTCCAAATGGGCATGGACCAAGGCATTCTCATTCATGAAAATATTTCCATGGGAATAGAGTTCTGGAGATAGGAAAGCCTCGATCTCGCCCGTATCATCGGAAAATTTGATAAAGGCCATGGTACCACCATTACTCGAGATTCGTTTGGTAACCTTGGCGATGATGCCAGCAATCCTGATTGTTTTTTTTGAGTCGAATTCTTTGACAGGATTTTCCTGCCATTCAACGATTTCCGAAATCGATGTCAACTTAAAATCTGTCAATCTGCTTTTGAATCTGGTTATGGGATGTTCACTCAGGTAAAATCCGATCGATATTTGTTCCTCGGCCAGTTTTTGTCCCTCACCCCAATCCTGTGCAGGCCGCAAGGCTGGTTTGGGCATGTCCGGTATGTCATCAAAAAGGCTTTGTTGATTGCTGGTTGAGTTTTGTGACTTGGCATAATTTGAAAGAATGTCAAAATTATTGAACAGTTGATGGCGATTCCCGACTAATTTGTCAAAGGCACCAGCACGAACCATGTTTTCAAAGGCACTCTTTGAAATGGTGGACAAATCAATCCTCTCGGCAAAATCGAATATATCCTTGAAGAGTTCATCCCCCCTGACCTCTTCAACCTTGCGGGCAACATCAACACCGACACTTTTGATGGCCGAAAGAGAATAAACAATCTTGCCGTCATGTACTTCAAAATCCGAGTTGGATTGGTTGATATCTGGGCAAACGATTTCAATACCCGATTTTACCAAATCCTTTGAATAAGCTGCCAACTTGTCGACATCATTCAAATCCATGGTCATTACGGAAGCCATGTATTCCAGATGATGATTGGCTTTCAGCCAAGCAGTCTGATAGCTGACCAAAGCATAAACGGCAGCATGGGACTTGTTGAAACCATAATGGGCAAATTTCTCCAACTGGTCCCACACTTTTTCCACAGTCTCCTTGGAAATACCCTTATCATCAGCTCCCTTGAAGAATTCCGGTTTTTCCTTGGCCATTTCGGCAGGAATTTTCTTGCCCATGATTCTTCTGACAAGGTCTGCCCGACCTAGTGAATAGCCAGCCATGACTCGGACAATTTCCATTACCTGTTCCTGATAGACGATAAATCCATTGGTTTCCTCAAGAATATAATCAATGGATTCATGCAGTTTTTGGGCCTTTTTCATCCCATTCTTGGCAGCACAGAAATCACCGATGATTTCCATCGGCCCAGGTCTGTAAAGGGCTACTATGGCGATAATATCCTCAAATCTGGTTGGCTTCATGAGCCTCAGGGCGTTGGTCATACCAACCCCCTCAACCTGAAATACCCCCATGGTTCTTCCATTTGCATAGAGGTCAAAGGTCTTTTCATCAGTCAAGGGTATATTTTCTATATCAATTTCTAAACCGCTCCTGGCAAGTTTCTCAAGCGTTTTGGCAATCACCGTCAGGGTTTTAACCCCTAGGAAATCCATCTTCACCAAACCGGCTTCCTCAACCCATTTCAGGTCAAATTGGGTAACTGGCAAACCTTGTTTTCTGTCATGGTAGAGAGGGACTGATTCCAGCAGGGGTTTATTGCTGATCACTATGCCCCCAGGATGACGACTGGTATTTCTTGGAATGCCTTCGACAACCTCGATCTGATCGAACATGTTCCTGATGTAATCCTGCGATCTTTCGGCTGCTTGCAGGACTTCATTACCCCTCCTTTGCTGCTTGAAGGGAAAACGAGGATCAATTTCCGAGGCCCAAAGGTTGAGTAGATGCCTGGGTACACGCAGAATACGCCCAAAATCCCTTATGGCATTCTTGGCCCCGAGGCTACCAAAGGTCACAATCTGGGCAACCTTGTCCTCACCATACCTCTCCGTAACATACCCTAGGACATCATCACGTTTTTCGGAGCAGAAATCGATATCAAAGTCAGGAAACGACAACCGCTCCGTATTGAGAAATCGCTCGAACAGCAAGGAATACCTGATTGGATCAAGTGTTGTGATATTGAGGGCATAAGCCACGAGTGATCCGGCACCCGACCCCCTACCTGGTCCTACCGGAATGCCTTGTTCCTTGGCCCAACCAATGAAATCGGCAACAATAAGGAAATAACCTGCAAAACTGGTATTGTTTATAACCCCAAGTTCGTATTCCAGCCGTTGAAAGTAGACGTCTTCAGAATCAGCCAATTCGATGGTGTCGATTCTTTTTTGCAAACCCTCTAGAGTTCTTTTCTTCAGTTCCTCACTTTCATCTTCGCAAAATCTGGGCAACATGGGGGGATGGGTCTGTGAATGGAAACTGCATCTTCTGGCAATCTCGATTGTACTATCGATTGCTTCAGGTAAATCCCCGAACAGTTCAACCATCTCATCCTGTGATTTAAAATAATGTTCAGGAGTTAATATCCGCCTAGGGTCATTTTGTGTCTTGAATCCTCCGTTCTTGATATAGAACAGCATGTCTACGGAATCATATTCTTCCCTATTGGCAAGGATAACATTGTTGGTTGCAACCAACGGAAGTCCCAATTCATAGGCAATGTCAATCAACCCGGCTTCCGTTTTCATCTCATTGGCGGTACAGGTTGAACCTTCATATGAATGGCGCTGGATTTCCTGGTAGATGCCCGCCGGAAAAATGGCCATTAGTTCCGATACTATCTTCTTGGCATCTGCATACGAACCATCATGCAAATACACCCCGGGGGGACCCTCACTCCCTCCTGTCAGGCAGATCAATCCCTCTTGGCAAGCCTTGAGTTCGTCAAGTGTCAGATATGGAAAGACTTTTTCCTGATCCAGATACATTCTGGAATTCAATTGCAGAAGGTTTTGATACCCTATTTGATTCTGTGCCAGCAATACGATGGGAGCTGTATCATCGGGACTATGGGGGTTAAGGTGGTTATCCCTGATTTTTATGTGAACCTGTAACCCCTGTATCGGTTGAATACCTTTGGACGAACATCCCTCGGCGAACTCAAGGGCAGCAAACATGTTGTTGGTATCGGTTAAAGCCACAGCCGGCATTTCCAAATCCAGGCAGGTTTTTGCTATCTTGTTGATGTCCAGAATACCTTCAAGTATGGAAAACTTGCTGTGAACCTTGAGGTGAACGAAACGCGGATCAGAAACCATCATATGGTTCCAATCTGAAATCTCGGGATAATCCGCATGTCAAGAAACCCTTACATTTTTCATAATTAAATCGTGAACCAGGTATGTTATCCAAGGCAAGAATTTGACTACAAACCTTGATTCCAATTTAAATTTGCAATTGACACAAACCCTGAATACTAGATACAAAAACAAAAAGAAAAAACGAAGCAGTTACAAATCAAAATTGGCGAGTTTGATTATTTTCCTTTAAAGATAGGGGTTGATGTCAAAAATAATTTTTTTTATCAATGGTCGGCAAATTGCCGCAGAAGATCCATCTGGGACCACAACATTACTGGAATGGCTCAGGGAAAAGGCTTATCTCAAGGGCACTAAGGAGGGGTGCAACGAGGGAGATTGTGGTGCCTGCACGGTAATCATGGAATCAATGGAAGACAACAGATTGATTCACTCAGCCGTCAACTCGTGTATTTTGTTTCTACATCAGTTGGAAAACAAGTCAATTCGAACCATCGAGGGTGTTTCTAGCCCTGAAGGAGATCTGCATCCCGTTCAGGAAGCAATGATCAAGTTCAATGGCAATCAGTGTGGATTCTGTACTCCGGGTATAGTCATGTCACTGGTATCCGCGCATACAAACGGTACCAGCGATCTTGATACGATATTGGCAGGAAATCTATGTCGATGTACCGGATACGATTCAATTATCAACGCAGGTGAGGAAAGTCTGCAAAAGCCTAGGCCGGATTGGATTGACAATATCGAAAGACCTGCCCATCAAGTTCCTCAGAATACAGGAAATGGAACAATTCGTAATCCGGTCTGCCTGGATGAATTCGCCGATTGGTATGCTGAAAACCCTAATGCAACCCTGATCGCGGGTGGAACGGATGTTGGTCTTTGGGTAACCAAAGATCTCAAATCATTACCTACTCCCTGCTTTATTTCCGATATTCCCGAACTGAAAAAAGTTAAAATCAGTGGTAATGTCATGACCGTTGGTGCGGCAACCAACCTGACCAAATTCGATGATGTCATTTCAAAATACTATCCCTCCTTGAGTGTCATGATCAATCGCTTTGGTTCCGTACAAATCCGCAATGTTGCTACCGTGGGTGGAAACATTGCCAATGGTTCACCCATTGGAGATTTGCCCCCAGCACTCATTGCTCTTAAATCAAAGTTGATCCTCAGAAGAAAAGACACCAGAAGAAAACTGCCCTTGGAAGATTTCTTTGTGGATTATGGAGTTCAGGACCGACAATCCGGTGAGTTCGTGGAGGGTGTGGAAATTCCCCTGCAGCACGAGTGGTTCAGATGTTACAAGATATCCAAACGAAGGGATCAAGATATTTCGGCTGTTTGTGGCAGTTTTCTCATGGAGTTGAATTTTCAAACGATTGACGATATCAGAATTGCCTTTGGTGGTTTGGCTGCAATACCTAAGAGGGCATCCGCAACCGAAGCTTTTTTGCAAGGTAAAACCCTCAACCTTGAAACAATTCAAATGGCCATGGAATTGCTAGAGACAGATTTTAAGCCTATTTCAGACATGAGAGCATCGAGTGCATACCGAATGCAAATTGCCAAAAATCTCCTTTTGAAATACTATTTTGGCAGACAACGCATGTCCGGACACCAACAATCAATCCCGGCCAGGTGAATGGATATGACTGAATATAAAGCCCAATCGAATATTCCCCACGATTCCGCAAGACTCCATGTTACCGGCGATGCGCAATATGTTGATGATTTGGTTTCAACAGAAGGAACATTACACCTGGCTTTCGGTCT
>WTGT01000066.1 GCA_011523445.1 Paracoccaceae bacterium | reverse complement strand
GGTATCAGAAGGGACCAATCCTCAAGGTCTTGGATATTCTTGTATTTTGCAGGGGTCAATTTAACTCCTGCCTTGGCCAATACTTCATCGGTATGATAATTTACAATGTTGAAGTTCGGTGTAACCCTTTGCCACCTTTGGGGATTGAAGTCCTCGATGAGATAGTGACCACCGGAACTTACTTTCCGGCTTTTGGGAGTTGACTGCTGTCGAAAGCTGCTTTCCAGGTACTCAAGGTAGTCCTCATCGATTTCATCGGCCTCCCCGGCTCTTTCCAGCGCAGTGGAGAGATTCCCCTGATCAAGGCTGTCATGCATGATTCTGAGTTTGGCACCATCAAATTCATCACTCAACTTTTTAAGTCGATAGGTTGAAATCTTTTCACCGGCAGGAGCAACGATTTCCCCTGTTTCAGGTGAAATCAGATCGTAATTGGGTACGACATTGCGCCAATTGTCCTTTTGGAAGGTAAATTCCCAGGCTGCGGGTTTTTTCCGCAATCTGAAACTGGTGGAATCATAGAAGGATTCCATGATGCTTTCCTGGTCCATGCCAAGTGCAAAGAGAAGGGTTGAAACGGGAAGTCTCCTCTTGCGGTCAACCCGAGCATTGATCAACTCCAATTCGCCGAGTGCCTTGTCTTTTTTCAAACCGAACTCAAACTCAATCCAGGAACCTCTTCCAGGAAGAATCTGGCAGGTATAAAGACGTTTGCCGGTGGCATGTGTGGTGTAATTGAAAAAGACCCCGGGGGAACGGTGCATCTGGGAAACTACGACCCGTTCGGTGCCATTTACTATAAAGGTTCCATTGTCGGTCATAAGGGGGATATCACCCATATAAACCTTTTGTTCCTTGCTGTTCCGGAAGGTTTGGTTGCCGGTTTCATTGTCAACATCATAAATGTTCAGAAGGAGATTGACTTTCAATGCACCGGCATAAGTCATGTCCCTTTGCTGGCATTCTTCGACATCAAACTTGGGTTCTTCGATTTCGTAGCCTTCGAAGTACATTTCGGTCATCCCGGAGGCATCCCTGATCGGGAATACAGATTGGAACACTCCCTGAAGTCCCATACCATCTGTGTGCTCTGGTCCTTCACCGGAATTCAGGAACAGGTCATAGGATTGTTTCTGAATCTCAATCAGATTTGGGAGAGGAGCGACAGCGTTGATTTTTTGGTAGGACCTTCGGTATCGGTTGCCACTAGACTTCATCTGCTTCATTGAGTTTACCCTTGATTTGATCGGCAAATTTAAAATATGCTTGGAACCAACCAATTCCTTCCTGAAACTGTGTTGGTTTTCATGTGCAATCCTGTTTTCACCAATTGGTCTTTTGACTTCTTGATTTTCTGCTGAGAACCATGAAGCATGGCACTCAGCAAATTGTTTGTTAGTTATCCGCTTGAATACGGATTATTTTATTTCTGCTACAGCTCCTGCAGCTTCGATTTTGGCCTTGATTTCTTCAGCCTCTTCCTTGGAAACACCCTCTTTCAGGGGTTTGTTTCCTTCTTCAACAAGGGCTTTGGCCTCTTTCAGTCCCAAGCCGGTTATGGCTCGAACTTCCTTGATGACTGCAATTTTTTGTCCACCCACATCCTGCAGGAATACATCAAATTCAGTCTTTTCCTCCTCTTGGGCTGGTCCATCTCCGGCTTCGGCCGGACCGCCAGCAACAACTACGGAACCACCACTTGCTGGCTCAATACCGTATTTGTCCTTGAGAATTGTTTTCAGTTGCTGTGCTTCCATAAGGGTAAGTCCAACAATCTGTTCGGCTAGTTTATCTAGATCAGTCATTTTAGATTCCACTTCTTTAATTGTGTCTCAATGCATGTTAAAGTCTTCCACATACGCGTATGCCTATGCAGCCTCCCTCTCTTCCAATGTTGTAAGCACGGAAGCAAGGGACGAAGCAGGTGCGCCAATTGCACCCAGCAAGGTTGCTCCCGGGGATCCAATACACGATACTACCGAGGCAATCAGATCCTCTCTTGATGGCATGCTTGCCACCGCCTCGATTCCCTTGGGATCAAGGATGGAAGAACCGACAGCACCTCCAAGAACGACAAAGTTCTTGTTATTGGAAGCAAAGTCTTTTGAAACCTTGGAAGCCACCGTTGGATCTTCCGAATAAGCGAGAAGGGTCATTCCAGTCAGAAGTGAACCAACCTTTTCACACGGGGATCCTTGCAGGGCTATTTTTGACAACCTGTTCTTGGCAACACGAACAAAACCGCCGGCTTCACGCATCAGAGAACGGAGATTTTCCATTTCTGGTACGGTCATACCTTCGTATTTGGCGACTACCACCACACCTGAGCTCTCGAAGATTTGGCCGATTTCGGCGACCACTTTTTCCTTTCGGGCTCTATCCACAGGTTTGCTCCAAGTTTAGAAAGAAAAAATCTTTCCGGTTAAAGTTGACCGAGCAATGCTCGATAGTTTAGTCCTTGACTTCCAGGAACCAACAGCTTCCTTCACGCCGAAACACGCGAAGTGAATCCATTTTTTCCCATCTCAGGCAGGATTTGCATGCGTCGTTTCCTCTGCACAACCCACCGTCTCGGACGGTTACACGGATACAAGTACCCGTGATCTAGGGTCTTAATCTTAAGACCAAAGAATCTCTTTAATTTCCCCCGGCAGAAGCGATTTCAACTTCCACCCCAGGCCCCATAGTGGAGCTGAGAGAAATGCGTTTGACATATTTTCCCTTGGCACCGGCAGGTTTTGCCCTGTTTACGGCACCAACGAAGGCAGTTACATTTTCCACCAGTTGTTCTTCATTGAATGACGCCTTGCCAATTCCGGCATGAATGATTCCCGTTTTATCAACACGAAACTGAATTTCGCCTCCCTTGGCATTGGTGATGGCTTCCTTGAGGTTGGGAGTAACCGTTCCAACCCGGGGGTTGGGCATCAGGTTGCGAGGTCCCAGTATCTTGCCCAGACGACCGACCAGGGGCATCATGTCCGGGGTTGCTATACAACGGTCAAAATCAATATTGCCCCCCTGAATGGATTCCACCAGATCTTCGGCACCAACCACATCGGCACCGGCTTCCCTAGCTTCCTCGGCCTTTTGATCTCTTGCGAAGACGGCAATCCTTATCTTTTTCCCAGTACCATTTGGCAGATTGACGGTTCCCCGAACCATTTGATCCGCATGACGAGGATCCACACCGAGATTGATGGCGATTTCCAGAGTTTCGTCAAACTTGGCCGTAGCACCTTCCCGAACGAGTTTAACTGCGTCCTGAACTGAATTGGCCTGAAGGCCGGCTACCTTTTTCCGTGCTTCCTTTATACGTTTTCCAGTACGAGCCATTTGTTAGCCTTTCACTTCGATACCCAGGGATTTAGCTGATCCCATAATAATATTCATTGCACCTTCAACAGAGACGGCGTTCAAATCCTTCATTTTCAACTCGGCAATTTCCCGGAGTTGCTTGGACGTAATTGATCCAATGGTTTCCCTGCCGGGAGTATTTGCACCCGAATCCAGATTGGCAGCCTTTTTTAGATAATATGAGGCTGGAGCAGTCTTGACCTGAATGGAAAGGGATTTGTCCTGATAATAGGAAATTATGGTAGGACAGGGTGTTCCCGGTTCCAAATCTGCCGTCTGGGCATTGAAGGACTTGCAAAAGGCCATAATGTTCAACCCTCTCTGACCCAGTACCGGTCCAACGGGTGGTGCGGGTGAGGCTTTGCCTGCGGGCACCTGGATTTTAATTTGACCTGCTAATTTTTTTGCCATGGTGATACTCTAAATTAAATTAATTATCCTTGGTTACCTGATCAAAACTCAGTTCGGTCTGTGTAACCCGTCCAAAAATTGACACACCGATAATGACTCTGGAATTATCATTATCAACATCCTCAACCATACCGTTCCAACCTTCAAATGGTCCATCCGTTACCAAAACCTTGTCACCCACTTCAAAGGTAATCAGTGCCCTTGGCTGAATTTGTCCCTCACTGGCCCGGTTAAGTATGTCATTGACCTCGTTTTCATTTAGGGCTGAAGGATTTCCACGTGGTCCCAAGAACCCTGCCACACGGTTAATCTCATTGATGAGATGGTAGGCTTCATTCGACATTTCCATCTTGATCAAGACATAACCCGGCATGAATCTTCGTTCACGCTCCGCCCTTTTGCCCCGTCGAATTTCGACAACATTTTCGACCGGTACCACAATTTCCTTTATGGAATCTGACAAATTGGCTTTTTCAGCATTTGCCCTGATCGTTTCGGCGATCTTCTTTTCATAGTTGGAGGCTACGCTTATTGAATACCAACGGTGAGTCACGTGATTTGTCTTTCTGGAATATTGCCTAATGGTTATTCAACGTTACAAACAAAAAAAGACGCACCTTGCGAGGATGCGCTTATTTTTTCAGTGGGAGGATTCCCATATAGAATTTTATATATAAAGTCAAGAGAAAAAATAAACTAATCAATTCACTTTCTATTAAAACAAACCCAACAATCCCGTCAAACCCAAACGAATGACCTGATCCACCAGGAAAAAAAACAAGGAAGCCACGGTGGCCATAAGGAATACCATTCCTGTCGTAACCAGCAAATCACGTCTACTAGTCCAGACAATTTTCGAAACCTCGGTTCTAACCTGTTGGGCAAACAGGAGGATAGATTTAATAAAGGCCATTCTCTAAATCCTCATAATTTCCGGGCATAATCATGTAGTTTTACAAGATTATTTCTTCAAGTTTCAGGGATTCTACCGATATTGGGTGAAGAATAAGTAAGTTAGTGCTGCGGAATCGAAATTCAATATAGGGTGGCTAATTTTTACAGGTATTACAAATTGCCATCTAATAAATTAAGTTAAGGGAAGATTTACCCGGTTCTACTATTGGAATGTTTTTTAGGTAATGCTATGGGTTCGATTCTTGTACTGTTGATTGCCCTAATACTTGATGCAATTATTGGTGATCCTGAAGATCTTTGGAAAAAAATCCCCCATCCAATCGTGTTGATGGGGAAATTAATCAAATACTTTGATCAGGACTTCAATCTCAAGTCTGGCAACAACAGGAAACAGACAGGTCTCATTGGGCTGCTTGTCGGTTCAGTAGCATTCGCAATTCTGGGTCTGATCCTGGAAATGTTACCTTTTATTATAATTGACGTGATCATTGTTACCATATTACTGGCTCACAAAAGCCTGATACAGCATGCAGAAGAGGTGAAGGAGGCATTGGGCCTAAGTCTGATGGAAGGACGTCTTGCTGTAGCCAAGATAGTTGGTAGGGATACGTCCCACCTTGATGAATCAGAAGTGGTGAGAGCAACTGTAGAGAGTACGGCCGAGGGATTTCTTGACGGTGTTTTTGCCCCGATATTCTGGTATCTCGTTGCCGGATTGCCAGGATTATTGGTTTACAAATTTGTCAACACTGCTGACAGCATGATTGGATACAAGAATGAACGATATGAAGAATTCGGATGGGCAACGGCAAAATTTGATGACATATTAAACTATATTCCAGCCAGAATCATTCCTTTCATAATTGGTATAACCCAACTATCCCTTTCACCAATCAAATTGGCATTTGAGGATGGTTCGAACCACCGTTCGGTTAATGCCGGATGGCCGGAGGCGGCATTTGCTTCAGCTCTCGGAATAGCACTATCCGGTCCGAGATCATATGATGGAGAGTTGCGACAATATCCTTTCATAAACCAAACAGGTCGTATGGAGCTGATTCCCGACGATATCAAGAATTGTATCAAAGTAACCTGGAAGGGGTGGGCTACGTCTCTTGCTGTCCTTGTTGCACTTTGGGTTATATTTTAAGAACCTGCTTGATTTTACCGATACGTAGAAATTCAAAACTGAACACGATCACCGCCCTTTAAGTCAAGGATTTCCCTGGCTTCGTCGGGAGATGCGATTTCATGGCCCAGATCCTCTACTATACGCCTGATTTTCTTCACCTGTTGGGCATTAGATTCAGCAAGTCTGCCACGTGAGATATATAAACTGTCTTCCAAACCAACTCGCAGATTC
Organism: Paracoccaceae bacterium; assembly: GCA_011523445.1. Taxonomy (GTDB): domain Bacteria; phylum Pseudomonadota; class Alphaproteobacteria; order Rhodobacterales; family Rhodobacteraceae; genus MPNP01. The sequence continues at coordinate 1,124 of WTGT01000066.1, read as the reverse complement.
CCACCCATTTGACTGGCAGTAGTGGCCAAAGGCATCTGTGCTTTCCCCGCACCAAGAACTGACCAACGATAATCTTTGCCAAAAAGGCGATCTGCTGTATTTTTCATGAAGATCAGGTTTTCTACTTCAGGTCCAATCCCTCCCAGAATCCCAAAAACGAACTGAATGAAAACAGGTGCCTTGAATAACCCCATGTCCATGCAAAACCTCAGGTTATAAAGATGACCAACATCATAACATTCATGCTCGAACTTGATATTATGTTCCGTCAGATTTTCGGCAGCAATTCTTATGTCCTCGAAGGTGTTTCGAAATATATTTCCTTCCGAGCTTTTGACGTATTCCTCTTCCCAATCAAATTTCCAGGAGGAGTACCGGCTGGCGATAGGATGGAAAGCAAAATTCAGACTACCCATGTTCAGTGAACACATTTCTGGAGAAAATGTTTTTGCTGGCTTGATTCGATCTTGAATGGATAGCTTCAGGGAACCACCTGTTGAAATATTAACAACCGAATCAGTAGATTGCTTGATACGGGTTAAAAATGGCCGAAAATCTGCAGGATCAACAGAAGGAGAGCCATCTTCTGGGTTTCGAGCATGTAAATGTAATATTGATGCACCGGCCTCATATGCTGCAATTGACTGGCTTGCTATGTCATCATAGGTGTACGGTAACGCATCGGACATGGTCGGCGTATGTATTGCACCAGTTATGGCACAGGTGATTACTATTTTCTTTTGTTTGGCCATTTCCGTTACTTTCATTGTGACCGATTAAACTAATACAGGTCGGAATGTTGCAGAAAATATTATTTGTTATTCACATATAGGCCAAATTTTATGGCTTCAGTATGGATGTGGGATTCTAAATAGTGCCTATCCAAAATAATCAAACAGTATCAAACATCTCGGGAATAGGGCCATTGGAGGGACAATAAAATTACAGGAGAGCGAGTGAGTACCTAGTATGTTTTGCTAGGAAGTTCTGAATTTATCCAAGATAATCAAGTTAAGGGATCAAAATAATATGTATCTTGTCCTTTAAAACCATCATTTGAGTAAATAAAGGACAATTATAGTCTAAATAGAGACAAATGGTGGCATATTAGTTAATTTATGTCC
>WTGT01000166.1 GCA_011523445.1 Paracoccaceae bacterium | reverse complement strand
ACATAGTATCTTTATCTTGATAGTATCTTGTGGTAGAAAGGAGAAAAAGCATGAAGAAATTTTGCACAGCAGTTGTTGCAGCACTAATGCTACCCGGTTCCTTATGGGCAGCTTGTGCGTATGACAACCAAGTAGAAATCAAATCGCTTTCAGCTGGTTTCCAGGCATGGAAATCCGTAACCGATGCCATGGCTGAATGTGGCAATTTCCAGGCTGAACTGGATCAGGAATTCAGAGACAAGCAGGTTGAGGCCTTTGCCGCCAACCCGTCTCTTTATCACGTTGGCGGGGTATCGAATTCAACCCTTGTCCCACTGGTCAACAACAATCTGGTTCGCCCGCTGGATGATCTTGTTGCCCAACATGGCGGTCAACTGTCCGAGAATCAGCTTATCAGGCAAAATGGTCAGGTTGTGGCAATTGCCATGATGGTCAATGCTCAGCACCTGATGTATCGTCAGGACATCCTTGATGATCTGGGTATTGCCGAACCTGCAAACTATGAGGAGGTTTTGGCCGCCGCTGCCAAGATTGCCGATGCAGGTGTTGTCGATTATCCTCTGGGAGCAACCTGGAAAACAGGTTTCAACATTGCCCTGGATTTTGTCAATCTATTTCTTGGAGAGGGTCAATCCCTCATCAATGATGATTTGTCACCATCTATCAACAATGAAACCGGAATGTATGTTCTCGAAACCATGGGTCGTTTAAAGGAATACATGGATCCAGAAATTCTTGTTTCGGATTCAACCTATGTTCAACAGCAATTCCAGCAAGGCAAGATAGCTATGGCCAACTTGTGGGCCAGTAGGGCAGCTGCCATGGATGATGAGGCAGAAAGCCAGGTTGTAGGCTTGGTCACGATGGCCTCCGCGCCCATGGGATCAGCACGTCCGGCATCAACCCTCTGGTGGGATGGTACTGTAATTGCTTCCAATATCACTGATGAAGAAGCAGAAGCTGCCTTCCAGTTGATTATGGAAGGAATGGACACAGAAATGGTTCAGGCAAACAATGATGATGCCATTTGGATCATTGATGGTTTTGTTCCGGGCAAGAGTGCTGAGGGCGCCTTTGCAACGGCCGCCAATGGTGCTGCGCCATATCCTGCAAGTACCGAGTTTGGTATCATTTTCAATGCTCTTGGTAATGGGCTTGCAGCCTATATCACCGGAGAAAAGGATGCTGCCACAACTCTGGCAGACATTGAGAATGAATATCTGGTCGGTGCCAAGGAAGCAGGCTTGATCCAATAATCAGAACTTTTTCGGGGGTGGGGTTATCCACCCTCGGCTATTCATAAAAACAAGGAATCCTTTGGGTGAAATTCAGGGTTTTTGCGGCGTTTGCAGGTCCATCACTGTTGCTTATGCTGATTTTTATTGCGATTCCCCTGGTCAATGTATTCTTACAAAGTTTCTATAACACTCAATCCATTTTTGAAACCGTTGAAATTGAAACCTGTACCCCGGGTTTTGGTACCCAGACCTGTATAACCGAATCAGAAACCCGGCCTGTTCTGGGTGAAGACGGCAAAGCCTTGGAAAAAACCATTTTTGTCGGGTGGGAAAGCTATCGCAACATTCTTAAACCAGATCAGGCTTGGGAAGAGGTAAAACAATTAAACTGGTCTGGTTTGATGGCAATCGATTTCTGGAAAGCCCTGAGATTTACACTGATGTTTACACTCATTTCCCTACCTTTGGTCATTGGCCTGGGATTGGTCATCGCGGTTGCAGTCAACAGCCTTGCCAAATCCATCAGGGGTCAGGTAATTTTTGTATCATTGCTCCCTTTCATCATTACCCCGGTAATCGGTGCCCTCTCGATCAGATGGCTTTTTATCGGTGATGGAATTTTAACAGCACTGCTGGAATGGTGGCTGCAAATGGACATTGCCATGTTTGCCCAAGCATGGACCATTGAATTAATGATGCTGTTTTATCGAGTCTGGCATGTGGCACCCTTTGCCTTCGTGGTGTTTTACGCAGGACTACAAACAGTCAATAACGATACCCTGGAAAGTGCAATAATTGATGGGGCAAGCCGTTTCGAAAGGTTGCGATATGTTGTTATACCCCACCTCATGCCCCTCATCATATTTGTATCGCTGATCCATTTGATGGACTGCTACAGGGTATTTGAGGAAATTGTCGGATTTTCATCACAGGCCCATGTCATTTCCCTGCAATGGTTGACCTATGACTTCCTTGTACCTGATGAATCCGGCAATAGGTCGATATCGAGGGCTTCCGCCAGTTCCATGTTGACTATGATCGGTATCGTCATTATTTTGATCCCACTCCTGCGAAAGACATGGAACGATCATCGGGCAAGGGTTCTATAATGTCGGTACCCAAAGCCCTTCAGATGCCAATTGGCCTCAAGGTAACAACGGTGGGTTTTGTTACCATTTGGTGTGTAATTGCAGCCTTTCCCATATTCTGGATTGCCGTAATGAGTTTCAAGGAGCCTCTGGATTCCTTTGCTTCCAATCCGTTAAGTGTCCTATTCGGCCCCTCAACCCGGGAAAGTGGCAAGGGCCTGTCCGTTTTTGACATCATTATCGGCCTGTCGATCATCTACTTTATCTACCGATTCGCAATTTATCATCTCCCCAAGTGGGTTAGAAAGTATTCACCCTTCAATCTCATCGTCATTGGTTGGTTGCTGGGAGCCCTATTTGTTGCCTTGGTTGTGGTTCTTGTTTTCGTTGTATTATTCCCACCCATCCTGTCTTTTGTCAACGGCTTAACAGGTTTTCTAGGGACCCCAATCATCGGTTTCACTACGGAACATTATCTGGCAGTTTGGGCCGAAAATGAATTCTACCGGAATTTCGTCAATTCCATAATCGTTACCCTGGGGGTTGTAACAATTTCACTTTCCATCGGTACCCTGGCGGGGTATGGGCTAGCTCGTTCAGGATCTGACATGGCCTTTTGGATTTTGATTGGTGCACTGATTTTCAGGGCACTTCCCCATTCGGTCCTGGTATCGGGTTATCTTCCCGTCTTTGTTAATTCCGCCGAATATCTACGGCCCATACTTGGGGAACAAGCACCCACCTTTTACGGACAGCCGCTGGCTGTCATCATGGTATTGGTAGCGATAAATCAACCTTTCACCATTTGGATGCTGCGGTCCTTCTTTCAGAATATACCAAAGGAACTCGATGAATCGGCCAGGGTTGACGGGTGTACACATTTCAAGGCCTTCCGTTGGGTCATCATGCCCATCATGTGGCCTGGTGTCATCACTACCGGGCTGTTCAGTTTCCTTCTGGCTTATAATGACTTTCTGGTAACCTCCCTTTTGCTTGATGCCCAGAACCAGACCATGGTTCCAGCCATCGCCGGATATTTCAACCGTGAGACGACAACTACCGATCAGGTTGAGGCTGTGGCAGCTGCTGTATCGATTACAGCCCCGCTCTTTTTACTGGTCATGGTTTTCCAAAGGCAGATAGTCAGCGGATTGACCGCCGGGGCAGTCAAGGGATAGCAGGTCATCATGGTTATACGAATGAATGAGGGATGGTGTCTTGTCAGGTAAGCGTCCGGAACAGGCTGTCATGACAAGGGAAACCGACTTGTCCAGGACCGAAGAGACCAGGATGGTCATAGAACAGATGGTTGATGGATTGAATGATCATCGCATTGAAGATATTGGTGAGTATTTTGCAGATGATTTCCGATGGATGGGAAATTATGGCTGTGGCATCAAGAATGGGTTGCGTGAATTTCAGGAGAATTGGCAAAAACCATTTCAGGCAGCCTTTTCGGAGAAAGTCTGTGTTGATGAGGCCAGATTGTTCATGGGAGAATGGGGAGCAGCCTTCGGGCGTCAGGAGGCAATACACTCAGGCGAATTCATGGGGGTCAAGCCTACTGGAAAAAAGGTAGAAATCAGATACATGGATTTCTGGAAGGTTGAGAACAAAAAGATTGTTGATAATTGGGTCATGGTTGATTTCCCGTTTGTTCTCAAACAGCTAGGGGTGGATATATACAAAGGAGAAGGTTGGGAGGAATTTGACAATGGCAACAAAATTCCGCCGACACCAAAAACAGGAGGAGAATTAGATTGAGCATAGAAATATTGAAGGAAGGTATTTCCGAGGAGCAGAAAAGTCAGGATGAGCAGAAAACCAGAGAAATCGTTTCGGATGTTCTGACTAGCATAAAAACGTGTGGTGACAGTGCAGTCAGGGAATATTCAGAGAAGCTGGACAATTATTCCCCTGCGTCCTTTCGGCTCTCCGAGGAACAAATCCAGGATTGTATCAATCAGTTATCCGATCAGGTCATACATGACATAAAATTTGCCCAAACCCAGATACGGGAATTTGCCAAGGCCCAAAAGGATGCCTTACAGGATATCGAGGTCGAACCAATTCCTGGAGTAATCCTTGGACACAAGAACATTCCAGTACAATCGGTCGGGTGCTATGTCCCAGGTGGTAAATACCCGATGGTTGCCTCGGCCCACATGTCGGTGGTTACAGCCTCGGTTGCGGGAGTCCCGCGAATTGTGGCAACAACCCCACCTTACAAGGGTGAACTCATTCCTGCCGTTATCGCGGCCATCCATTTTGGTGGTGCACACGAAATCTACATCGTCGGAGGTGCCCAGGCCATTGGAATGTTGGCCTATGGTACCGAAACTGTTTCCAGTGTTGATATGGTGGTTGGTCCAGGAAATGCCTTTGTCGCTGAAGCCAAGCGTCAGATTTTTGGTCCTGTCGGAATTGATTTGTTTGCCGGTCCAACTGAAACAATGGTTATAGCTGATGATACCGTTGATGCGGAAATGTGCGCCACTGACTTGCTAGGTCAGGCTGAACACGGGATCAATTCACCAGCGGTTCTGGTTACCAACAGTCGTAAGTTAGCCGAAGGGACACTTAAGGAGATAGACCGCTTGTTGGAAATCCTGCCAACTGCCAACCTGGCAGCTCCGAGTTGGCATAATTATGGTCAGGTTTACCTTTGTGATACCTATGAGGAAATGCTCCAGGTTGCCAATCAAATAGCCTCCGAACACGTTCAGGTCATGACCGACCGGGATGATTGGTTTTTGGAACATATGACTTCCTACGGGGCCTTGTTTTTGGGCCCCAGAACAAATGTTGCTAATGGTGACAAGGTGATTGGAACCAATCATACACTACCCACAAAAGGTGCAGGAAGGTATACTGGCGGTCTTTGGGTAGGTAAATTCCTGAAAACCCACAGTTATCAGAAGATAACCAGTGACGAGGCCGCAACCTTTGTGGGAGAGTATTGCTCAAGGCTTTGCTTGCTGGAGGGATTTGTCGGGCATGCCGAACAGGCCAATATCAGGTTGCGTAGATATGGCGGCTTGAATGTTCCTTACGGAAAACCACCTTCACAGATATAGAAGAGTGGGAGAGGCCTCAATGGTTATGGAAATTCCAAAAACCCCCTCATTCCGGTTGGAGGGCCGCAAGGCTCTTGTAATCGGAGGAGGTCAGGGTATCGGATTGGCTTGTTCCGTGGCCTTGGCCGAGGCAGGTGCAGAAGTCATGATAGCTTCAAGGAATAGTGCCCGCATAGCCGAGGTTGTGGATGAAATGAATGCACGCGGTTTCAAGGTTGCCGGGTATAAGCTGGATGTCTCCAGTGTACAGGAAATAAAAAATTTCCTGCAAGAGTTTGGACCATTCGATATTCTTGTCAACTCGGCTGGCATGGCCCGCCATGCGTCCTCATTGGAGGTTGAGGAAATTGATTACGACTTGGTCATGGATATCAATGCTAGAGGTGCCTATTTTGTTGCCGTTGAAGCGGCCAGGGGAATGGAGCAGTTAGGAGGCGGTTCAATTATCCAAATTTCCAGTCAGATGGGCTTGGTTGGCGGTCTTGATCGTACGGTTTATTGTGCCTCCAAGCACGCCATTGAGGGAATGACCAAGGCAATGGCCATGGAATGGGGAGAAAAGAACATCCGGATCAATACGATTTGTCCGACCTTTGTCAAGACCGAGTTAACCAGGGATACCCTGAATGACCCTGACAAGGTTGAATGGATAAAATCAAAAATCAAATTGGGACGCTTGGGTGAACCGGAAGATATTATGGGGGCAGTGGTATTTCTGGCTTCAGATGCCTCTTCCCTTATTACCGGAACCAACATAGTTATTGATGGAGGTTGGACAGCGGGGTAAATCCCCGATTCCGTAATTGGATTGAATCGATGGGCAAAGTAACTTCTCTAGATGTAGCCAGGAAAGCCGGGGTCAGCCAATCGGCTGTAAGCAGAACCTTTACCGAGGGAGCTTCAGTTTCCGTGGGAATGGCCAAAAAGGTTCGCAAGGCTGCGGATGAACTGGATTACAGACCAAATATTCTGGCCCGTTCACTGATTACCGGTAGATCTCGAATCATTGCTCTCGTTGTGGGTTATCTTGATAACCAGTTCTATCCCGATGCCTTGGAAAAACTTTCCAGGGCCCTCAAGGAAAAGGGGTACCACATACTGGTGTTCCTTGCTTCGAATGAATCTGAACAGGAAGCCCAGAAGGTTGTCGATGAGTTGATCGATTATCAGGTTGATGGGATTATTGCCGCTTCGGTTTCTCTTTCTCACAGTTTGGCCAAAAGATGCAAGACCCAAAATATTCCCATCATGTTGTTCAATCGGAGGCAGGACAATCCATCACTTTCATCCGTAACCTCGAATAACTTTCTTGGTGCCAAGAAGGCAACAGAGTATTTGTTGGCAACGGGGCATCGGAAACTGGCCCACATTTCCGGTTGGAGTGAAACATCTACAGGTAGGGAAAGAGCGGCTGGATTTACTTGTGCTCTGGAAAAATTCGGTTTGGAACCCTACGATATCATTGATGGAATGTACAATCGGGAGAAGGCAATTGAAGCCACGAGAAAATTATTTTCGAAAAAAACCGGTTTGCCGGATGCAATTTTCGTTGGCAATGACCATATGTGCTTTGCAGTGATGGATTCCATCAGGTACGACATGGGTTTGAGAATTCCTGAAGATGTTTCCATCGTAGGTTTTGATGACGTTCCATTGTCTTCTTGGCCTGCATATAATCTCACCACCGTAAGACAACCGATAAACAAGATGATTCAATCGACCATAAAAGGATTGATGGATTTGATTCATAATGATTTAACCGAACCTAAACAGCTTCAATTAGAAGGAAAACTAATAGTTCGTGGAACCACGACTAACAGAGTAAAGGAAAAAGAATGATAAAATACAG
>WTGT01000080.1 GCA_011523445.1 Paracoccaceae bacterium | reverse complement strand
CAGTAGCAATCTTCCCTTTTTCTAACCATTCAATAAATCCCATACCTTGGTGGGGGTTAGTGGGGCCTGAACCATCTTTATGCCCTTGTCCCACAAGGCATCTTGTACAGCGTTTGTAACTGCAGCCAGAGCACCAATAGTACCAGCCTCGCCGCACCCCTTCATACCTATTGGATTGTTTATGGAAGGAGTCGGTTCGGAATGAAATTCAATAAACGGAACATTATCTGCCCGGGGCATGCCATAATCCATGAAGGTGCCTGTCAATAACTGACCGTATTCATCGAAACCGACATGTTCCGTCAGGATTTGACCAATACCCTGGACAACACCACCGTGGACCTGACCCTGTGCCAGAACAGGATTGATGATTACTCCCAAGTCATCAACGACGGTATATTTTACCACCTTGGTATATCCAGTTTCAGGATCAACCTCCACCTCGCAGATATGTGCACCATTCGGAAAGGACTTGTCCCTGATTTCGGTCGTTACTTCAGTAGTAATCAAATCATCCCGCTGCCTTGAAAGGGCCAGTGAACCTGCTTCCATGATTCCAAGAAACTTATTGGACTTTTGATCTTTGAAGGCACCTTCCTCATATTCGAGCAGGCTTTCATCAGTGTCAAGTTCCTCGGCCACAAAAGGCTTGAACTTTTCAATCATTTTATCGGCTGTACCATTGATGGACGTCCCCTGGGTCGTGACCGATCTGGACCCGCCGGTACCTCCACCGGTTTTTATCAAATCGCTGTCACCCTGAACTATTCTGATCTTGTCAAAGGGAATTCCCGATCTTTCGTGGAGTATCTGTGAATAGGCAGTTTCATGCCCCTGCCCATTTGATTGGGTACCAACATAGACATTGACCATGCCATCTTCACAAAATTCCAGTTTGGTTGTTTCGCTGGGATCACCTAGAATGGTTTCAATGTAATAGCAAATTCCCAAACCCCGCAATTTATTATCTTCCCGGGATTGTTCTTTTCTTTTGTCAAACCCGGGTATATCGGCTTCAACTACAGCTCTGTCCATGACTTTTTCAAAATTGCCAACATCGACCGTTTCATGGGCGAAATTCTTATAGGGAAACTGGCTGGGCTTGATAAAATTTCTACGTCTGAGCTCAATGGAATCAATTCCCAATTCACGAGATGCATGATCGATCAATCTCTCCATGACAAAGATGCCTTCAGGTCTCCCTGCCCCCCGATAGGCATCAACCGGTGCCGTGTTGGTGAATATTCCGGTTACCTCGAAATAAATATTGGGAATATCATAAACGCCTGAAATTACCTTTCTAAATAAATCGGTTTGAATGAATTGTGCATAATAGGAGTTATACGCACCAATGTTACAATGAGTGATGACACGATACCCAACAATTTTGTAGTTGTCATCAAAGGCTGCTTCGACTTTTGTGGTCAGGTCTCTTCCAGCATTGTCATTCAGCATGGCCTCTGAACGGGTTCCCATCCAATGGATTGTTTTACCCAACATCTTTGCTGATTGAGCCACTGCAAAGTTTTCAGGGTAATTGAATCCCTTCATTCCAAATCCGCCACCAACATCCGGGGTGGTTACCCTCACCTTGTCCTCAGTCAATCCAAGCAGGTTTGCCAGTTCATCCTTGCCAACCCAAACCCCCTGTCCGTTCATGCACATGTGAAGCCTGTTGTTTTCCCATTCGGCAAAACACCCTCTGGGCTCGATCGAATTGGCTATGACCCTATTATCATCCACCTGAAGTGAAACAACATGTGGGGCCTCACAGAAAACCTTATCCACCGCTTCCTTGTTACCCTTGGCCCAATGAAATGAGATGTTGCCCGGCGCCTCATCATGCAAATCCTCACCACCTAGTTCGAGAGCCAGATGAGCATCCAATTCCTCAAAATCAAACTCGATCAACTCAACTGCATCCTTGGCCTGATTGATTGTTTCAGCAATTACAATGGCAACGGGTTCACCGACAAACCGTACCTTTTCTTCGGCCAGAATTGTTCGTGCTGGGTCCGGAATCTTGGAGCCCTTGCTGGGCAATAGCTCGGCAACCATTCTGTTTTTCATGCCTCCTGCAACTAGATCCTGTGCGGTATAGACAGCCACTACACCAGGTGATGCCTTGGCGTCAGTTACGTCAAGTGTTGTTATCTTGGCATGTGCAATAGGTGACAGAAAAAAATGTGCATGGAGACTTTCTGTAGGTTTGATGTCGTCGACATAACTCCCCTCACCCTTAAGAAATCGGGAATCTTCCCTTCGTTTAACACCTTGACTAATCCCAAACTTTGACATTGATGAACTCACATTTCTGAAAATAACGGAAAATATCTACCTAACTATAGTTCTACGACATACGGACATGACAATAACAATAAATAGGAATTTGTTGCAATATGAACATAGAGAAAAGTGGAAATAACTTATTTTAGGTTTATATACATTCCCCAGTAAATTTAGCCAGTACCCCGCATCGAAAATTAGCATAAGTTTTTCAGAGAAATCATAATTGCACAATGAAACCCAAATATGAACCCAGCGAAGTCGAGCCGAGAATCTACTCCATGTGGGAAGACAGTGGGGCGTTCAAGGCAGGAGCAAATGCCAAAGATGGTCATGATTCTTTCTGTATAATGATTCCACCCCCGAATGTTACGGGGGCTCTTCATATGGGGCATGCCTTCAACAATACCCTTCAGGACATCCTGATACGCTGGCATCGCATGAAAGGTTACGATGTTTTATGGCAGCCCGGTCAGGATCATGCCGGAATCGCAACTCAGATGGTTGTTGAAAGACAGCTGGCTGAAGCGGGATTACCCTCAAGAAACCAACTTGGCCGAAATAAGTTTTTGGAGAAGGTCTGGGACTGGAAAGAACAATCTGGAGGTGAAATTATAAACCAGCTCAAACGGATTGGAGCGTCTTGTGATTGGTCCCGAAACCGATTTACCATGGACAAGGGGTTTCATGATGCTGTTCTGAAAGCCTTCATTGAGTTTTATAAAAAAGAATTGATCTTCAAGGGCAAAAGACTCGTAAACTGGGATCCGCATTTTGAAACAGCAATCTCCGATCTGGAAGTTGAACAGGTCGAGGTAAACGGAAACATGTGGTATTTCAGATATCCCCTGGCCGATGGCGCATCCTTTGATTACCCAGTTGCATTTGATGAGAACGGTGACCCTGCCAGGTTCGAAAAGCGGGATTACCTTGTAGTTGCCACGACCCGTCCTGAAACCATGCTCGGCGATACAGGGGTTGCGGTTCATCCAGAAGATGCAAGATACACCCATCTGATAGGTAAGGATGTCGTACTGCCATTGGTTGGCAGAAGAATCAGAATAGTTGCAGATTCCTATGCTGACCCAACAAAAGGATCAGGAGCAGTCAAAATCACTCCAGCCCATGATTTCAATGACTGGGAGGTTGGCAAGCGTACAGAATTGCCTGCAATCAATGTCATGACTTCCAAGGCACGGATGTATCTAAAGGAAAACACCGATTTCCTAGGCAATCTTAATATTCCAGAAAGTACACTCGAACTAGATGGTTTGGATCGATTCGAGGCCCGCAAGAGGATTGTCGAACAAATGACCGAAAAAGGTCTTTTGGATGATGTAAAAACCGAATTGCATACAGTTCCCCATGGTGACAGATCGAATATCCCCATTGAACCATTTCTTACCGACCAGTGGTTCCTTGATACCAAAAAAATTGTGGGCCCTGCCATCGAGGCTGTCAGAAATGGGCAAACACGTATCCATCCCAAACAATATGAAAAAATCTATTTCAACTGGTTGGAGAACATTGAACCCTGGTGTATTTCACGCCAGCTTTGGTGGGGACACCAGATACCAATTTGGTATGATGACGAGGGCAACCGATACTGTGCCTTGACTGAAGAAGAAGCCCAACAAATGGCCAAAGGCAAATCTCTCACCAGAGACCCAGATGTGCTGGATACATGGTTTTCCTCAGGCATTTGGCCAATCGGTACCCTGGGATGGCCGGAAGATACTCCTGAATTGGAAAGGTATTTTCCGACAAATGTACTTGTAACGGGCTTTGATATCATATTCTTCTGGGTAGCCCGCATGATGATGATGCAACTGTCCCTGGTTAATGAAATCCCTTTCACTGACATTTATGTCCATGCCCTAGTAAGGGACAAATTTGGCAAGAAAATGTCAAAATCGCTAGGAAATGTGATTGATCCGATTGAACTGGTTGAAAAATATGGGGCTGATTCTGTTCGATTTACCCTGACCTCAATGGCTGTTATGGGAAGGGATCTCAAACTATCGGAAGGAAGGGTAGGTGGATACAGGAATTTCTGTACCAAAATTTGGAATGCTGGGAGGTTTCTTCACCTGAATGATTGCAAGATTGATCCTCAATTTGACCCCAGGAATACAAAACATGGGATCAATTCCTGGATAATAGGTGAGACAGCCATAGTACAGGAAAAATTTGATGCTGCTCTAGAGAATTATCGTTTCAACGATGCTGCTAATACCCTTTATGCTTTCATATGGGGTAAATTGTGTGACTGGTATCTGGAGTTCAGCAAGATTTTACTGGATTCAGAGGATCCGGAGATAATTGCTGAGACCAAATCAACCCTGGCTTGGGTATTTCAGCAATCCTTAATTTTGCTACACCCGATCATGCCCTTTGAGACCGAGGAATTGTGGGGTGAACTCTATACCATTGACAAGAGGCTCATACATGCTGACTGGCCTCAACTTTCTTTCAATGATTTTGGTAATTCCGAAGTAACTTCCGAATTGGAGTGGGTTATCAGTATGATTGAAAACATCCGATCTGTCAGGAGCCAGTTGCGTGTTCCTCCAAAAGTAATTACTCCGCTCTCAATAATATCTTTGTCGAATTCAAAAGTTGCCATCCTTGAAAAGTATCAGAACACGATAATGAAGCTGGCAAGAACCAATACACCTGTCTTCCAACAAAATCCTGAAAGTGAGTCCGTCACCATAACTGTTGATGGTGGTGAAATTTCTCTTCCCCTTGGAGAAGTCATAGACCTGAGCCTTGAAATGAAACGGCTGTTTGAATCCAAGGAATCGTTGGAGAAGGAAATTTCAAAACTTAAAGCCCGCTTGGGAAATGAGGGCTTTGTTGCCAAGGCACCACCAGAAGTTGTAGAGGAAACCAGGGAAAACCTGCAAAACCTTGAGACCAAAATTCAATCAATAATTGATGCTGTGGATAGAATCCACGTCTAGGAATTTGGTAGTTCCGTCAAAGCCATGTGTCTAACTGCACCATATCCCAAGTTTTTCATAATCTTTTCTTTTTCGGAACAAAATTATTCGGGTTGACACTGATCACACAGGCCGTGAATTTCAAAATTCCAACTTGATGGCGTAAAGGTGTTATTAGCTACAGAGTTTTTTACCGTCTCCGTCAAATCACTCATATGAGCCTCAATAACCGTACCACAATCATCACATATCAAAAATTGCCCACCATTATGTCTATGTCCAGCTTGGCAAACAACATAGGCATTGAGACTTTCAATGCGATGAATAAACCCTTTTTTCTGCCAGAATTCAATAGCTCTATAAGCAGTCGGAGGTTTGGGAGATTGAATGACTTTCCCGAGCTTTTCCAAAATTTTGTAAGCACCCAAAGGCTTGGAACTGCCAGCAATAATTTTAAGAACCTCCAGCCTGGGTTTTGTCAGACGCTCCTTTCGCCGTTCGCAAAATAGTCTTGCTTGATCAATGATATTTTTTTGTTGTTGCATATTACTATTGTGCATATTTATTGGTGCGTTTACAGCGCCATATGTCCATTTTGTTCCTGATGCTTGAGAAAATAATCCCAAAATGATGGGGTATCAAGGCGCATTAGGATGGAAGGACCATTCAAAGCAGCGTCTGGTGTACGGTGTAACAAGCCATTAGGACCACCCCGAAATACAGCCACATCCCATTGATTCAAAAATTGTATTGCGGATCGATCCTTTACAATCTTTTCATTGGGCTCTCCACTTGCAAAGGCCTCACGATCAGCAGCTTCATCTGGCAGCCATTCTGTACCTTTTCCGGCATATGTCACAAGCATTCGTTGTGGCACATTATCAATATGGTATCGACGGCATCCACGATTTGACCCAAGCCAAAAACCAATGGAATCACTATCTTCCATATCGCAGAATGTTTCGCAAATCATGGCCATATCAGATAGCCAGGATTCATAAAACATATCCCTTTTTATCTCGTCAGAAAGTTCTTCTGTCAAGATTTCTCTAATATCCTTGAGTGCAGAATCCTTGGTAACTTTTCCAAAGATTTTGAATGGTGTTGACATCAATTTGTCAAAAAAGATTTCTGCACCCGCAGGTACTTTTCGTTCCATGATTCCAAGTTGTTCTGAACGTTTGGTAAAACCTTTTAGTTCCTCAGTGCTATCTGTTCGAAAAATACTCATTAATTTGTCAACCCTTTCCTCTTGAATTTAAAGACACTAATTTAAAGTGTTATAACATAACAGTAAATAATTCGAGGAAACCATTCATGCAAGTATTGGAAAACAAACTCCCAGTTACAGTATTGTCAGGGTTCTTGGGTGCAGGAAAAACGACTCTCCTAAATCATATCCTCAACAACCGTGAAGGGCATAGGGTAGCGGTTATTGTCAACGACATGAGTGAGATCAACATTGATGCCAATCTGGTTGAACGCTACGGTAATCTCTCACGTTCAGAGGAAAAGCTGGTCGAAATGAGCAATGGCTGTATTTGCTGTACCTTACGTGAAGACCTTTTGATGGAGGTTCGCAAGTTGGCAGAAGAGGGTAAATTCGATTATCTATTGATCGAAAGTACAGGTATTTCCGAACCATTGCCAGTAGCTGCAACGTTCGATTTTCGTGATGAAGAGGGAAATAGCCTCTCAGATATCTCCCAGCTTGATACAATGGTGACTGTTGTCGATGCCGCCAATTTGATCAAGAATTACAGTTCAACTGACTTTCTGAAAGATCAGGGCGAAAGTCTTGGTGAAGAAGATGAGCGAACATTGGTCGATTTGCTGGTTGACCAGATTGAATTTGCCAATGTTATTATTTTGAACAAGATTGATTTGATTTCCAAAGATGATCTCGAAATCGTCAAGGCCATTATTCGCAGCCTGAATGCCAAAGCCAAGATGATAGAAACAACCTTGTCACAGGTAAATCTTGATGAGGTAATGGATACAGGCTTGTTTGATCTTCAGGAGGCACAAAAGCATCCTTTGTGGGTTCAAGAGCTATAT
>WTGT01000301.1 GCA_011523445.1 Paracoccaceae bacterium | reverse complement strand
ACATAGGATGGACCATCCCATGTTTCCGACTTTGCCGTTAATCCAGTACAGGAGCTGGAAGATCGGTTTGGTCAGAAAGAAGAACCATCCCCAGTCAATCGAGTCCTCAAAGCGGTCGATACCATAGTTGTCCTGATAATTCTTGATGGGCGTCCATTGCTTGGCACCCGCAAACAGATAGGTAACAGTTTCAACTGTCGACTTGGGATAAACCTCAACCGCATGATATCTGGATTCAGCCTGATAGATATCCGACCTGTCGGAATATTTGGCAACTGAAGTAAAAGGGGTGCCCGATTGGGGAGCTAGGGTCGTCATCCAGTATTTATCGGTAAATCCAACCCAACCATTCGACTGCACGGTTTGTTTTTCCAGATTGGCACGTTCAACAGTATCATAATCCAGATCCGGGACATTGTCATAATCTATTTCCTGTAACTCCCCGTCCGTCATTCGTACCACCCCTTCGTGGAGAATGAAGAAATTCTGCAGGTTCTGCGGTTCACCATGCCGTGCGATGATTCCATAAGGAGCCATGCGCAATGTGGTATCTCCATTGTTGGTAACACTTTGGGTTACCGTAAAGAGATAATCTTCATCCACTTCAATGATCCTGCGGAAGGTCACACCTTTGTCATTAGTCCAGGCCAATACCAAGGGAGTTTCAGGTGTTATGTCCCGGCCACTTTCAATCGTCCAAGGTGTTGAACTGCCAGGAACATCAGTAAATTCAAGATTGCCTGCGGGCGACCATCCAAAGAGTACATAGTAGGCACTATTGACCCCTGCCGGTGAAAGCAGCCTGACAATATCGGAATCCTCCTTCAGGGTCTCATTGTATCGCTTGAGTGACAAATCATCAATTCTTCCTCCGATAAGGGAAATTGAACCAGTCAAACTCGGTGTGTTGATGGTGATGCGTTCGGAGTTCTCCAAAGCCTGTTCTACTGGCACCTCACCAAGTGTATTGGAAGCTACAGAGACAGCGGCACCTGTTGTGGGGGGAGTAACGGCCACACCATCTTCGGAGATACCCTCCTGTTGGACCTGCTGACCCTCAACGGGGGCTTGGGGTTCCTCGGGTGCAAACAGCAAGACCCAAAGCAGAATTACCACAAAGCTCAGCCCGACGGCCATGAGCATGTTTTTGTTTTGTTCATCCATAGACTTATTCTTCCACCAACAGAAAGTATTCCCGCTATTTCAACCTATTTTCAGCCTGTCAACAAATAGTTGTATTGAAAAAATCTTCAATTAAGTGCCGTCCAGGAAAAAAGTGGAATATAAAACGGGTAATTTGTTGAAAAACTAGTCAGGTACGTTATCAATACCGGATTGCCCCCAGGGATGACACTTCCCCAAACGCTTGATGGTAAGCCATGTACCTTTTATGGCTCCATGTTTTTCCAAGGCTTCGAGAGCATATGCGGAACAGGTTGGTTGAAATCGGCAATGCATTCCAACGAAAGGACTGCCAATCAAACGGTATAACCTTATTGGAAGGGAAAAAACATAAGCAAGAGGTGTCATGGATCAAACTTTTCCTGATCTCTAATTACCGTCTTTGGCCTTAACACTGTGATGTATTTTTTCCAGGGCCAACTTGAGGTCCTGCTTCATCTTTTCAAAATTCATATTTACAGTCGTGTTCCTGAATCCAATCAATACATAGTCCCAGCCAGGTTCACCAAATTGTGGAAGAATATCATGGGCCAGATTCCTAAGTCTTCGTTTTGCCCGGTTTCGGGTAACGGCATTTCCCAATTTCCTTGAGCATGTAATCCCCAATCTGATCGTTGGGTCGGTTTCTGTCGCTTCTCTTGGGAGGCCCTGAATCAGGAAACCCTTGGTATGCCATTTAAGCCCAGTGGCTAGTCTGAGGAATTCTTTTCTCTTTTTGAGGGATATGATTTTCCTGCGATTTTCTTTCCGGCTTTCAATTGTCATCTCCCTAACTCAATTTTCATCAGGGTGTTTTCACAGAAAAGTGAAGCCTAGGCAGAAAGTACCTTACGCCCTTTAGCTCTTCTTCGATTGAGAATGGTTCTACCGGCCTTCGTAGCCATTCTGGCACGAAAACCATGGCGTCGCTTGCGAACAAGGTTACTCGGCTGAAACGTCCGTTTCATGTCTTCCTCATTTTCTGTCCAAAAAATCAAGGTTTTGATAATAGACCCAAGATTTAAGATAGAATTCCCTTAAATCAAGTTATTTTATAAGTCCGAGTTGCCAATTTATTATTTCACATGGAGTTAACCAGAGGCATTCATTAAATTGAGCCACTGATTATTTTAGGTAAAATGGATTATGGATAAGAAAGGGATTGAAAGTGGAAAGCAAAAAAAATGAGGGTCTGAACCTGAAAAAACTCGTCCCACTGGCAATTATCGTGATTGTTGCCATAATAGGCTTTGTTACACTCAGAGACTACCTGACTTTCGAGACACTTCGGGATAACCGGGAAACTCTGATTCAGTTCAGGGACAACAATTACCTTGTCACTTCCCTCATCTTCCTTGCCATATACATAATTATCGTAGCCTTTTCCCTTCCGGGTGCTGCCATTGCTTCCCTGACCGGAGGTTTTTTGTTCGCACTGTTTCCAGGAACACTTTATAATGTTCTGGCTGCAACAATTGGTGCCACCATAATTTTCGTAGCCGCGAGGATGGGGCTTGGAGATTTCCTTTCCAGAAAAATGGACACCAGTACAGGAACAGTTCAAAAGCTAAGGGACGGATTGCGTGAAAATGAAATCAGTGTGCTTTTTCTATTGCGCCTGGTACCTGCTGTTCCCTTCTTTGTTGCCAACCTGCTACCGGCACTGGTCGGGGTTAAATTCAGGAATTTTGTCTTTACGACCTTCTTCGGAATAATTCCCGGTGCTTTGGTATATACCTGGGTTGGTGTTGGCTTGGGAGAAGTTTTTGCCCGTGGGGAGGCACCCAATCTGGGCATTATCTTTGAATGGTACATCCTCGGTCCAATCCTCGGGCTTTGTGCCTTGGCATTGCTGCCGATTTTGATAAATGTCCTCAGGAAAAACAAAAAGGGCAATGAGTAATCCATTGCCAAAGGGCAGGAACCGTTCGCGCAGTTTACAACCTGGTTATTTTAACCTTTATTGCCATTAGATGGTTTAGGAGGTCGGTCTGAAAACTTCTAAAGAAGAGGGGATTTCCCTTTCCAAGCTCATAATCCTCTATTCAAGTTTCCTTCTATTGTTCCTGGAAGTGGTCTTTCTGACAATTTCTGTTGCTTCATTTGAACGAGGGCAATTGGAATCACTTGCCAATCAGATTTCGCTTTTCAAAAACATCTATCTGGAAGAGCTGGATTCATGCGAGGAACCTGTAGCTTACGTCAACACTTCACAGGATTCATACTACAACATTATCGGCCCTTTGGAATCATCAACAAACTTCATACCAACCGAGAGGCCAATATCCCGGAATGAGGCAGCGGATGAATTCCTGTATACCATGGGCTATTCTTCCTTGGGGTTTCGATATGAGCAATACGAGAATGGAGAAATAAATTGTCGTCAAAAATATGATTTCAACATTGATGCAAGCAATCTCGAAGACAAGGAAATTCTGATGGTTGACCTTCGGGAGGAAAACATTTTTGCCAGCCTCAGGTCAGGATTTGTTTCTCTTTACAACAAGATATTCAACAAGGATTTTGTCTATACGGTTTTTTTTGACCGGGAAATAGAAAACAACAGGGAAGTATACGAATTCAAAATCCAGAGTGAAAAGGTTCTGATCTCCTTCGAAGCACTTTTCAGGGTAATCTTGATACCGTCAATCATAATTCTGATAGTCAATACGGCTTTGATAACCCTTGGATCGGTCATGTTTTTCTCCCGACCGATTGATAGGATAGCCAGGAAAATCCAGGGCATTCACTCCATGCTGTATGAATCTGAAAAAAAAGAAAAACAGAAATCTTACAAGAAGAGTATTTTTCTGGAGATCAACAGGATCGAAAGGGAAATAACCCTTGCCACTGATAGGCTGCGACCGATAAATACACTAGGAGGAGAAGGAACGGCCTTTCGACACGAAATCCAAAACTACTTGTCCACCATCAACTCATCCATCCACAACATGGTTACTTCCCTGGGAGAAAAAGGAAAACCATATCATGAAAAGGTAAAGAGCATCGAAACCATCGGGCAGATGATAAGTGCCAAGGTGGAACATCTGGTAAATTATGTAACCACTGATCCCCGAAATCTTTCAAAGGAGGAAGTTTCATTGGGCAAGTTGCTTACATTGATAAAGCAAATGGGGGATGAAGTTGCAAAACACCATGGGGTAGATGGACCAAAGGAGCAGGGTGAGGGCGACGGCGGCAACTCGATTTTTGACATAAACTGGATTAACAACAAGCAACAGGAAGTGAAAGTCAATGCCAACTGGGAATCCTTGTATGGCGTGATACACAATCTCATTCTCAATGCCATTGTTGCCATCAAGTACAGGATGCAATACGAAAAGGAAATAGGGGTTGAAAATGTTGAATATGGTAAAATACTCATAACCGTCAAGGAATCAGGGGATGGTCAATTCGTAAACATTTTTGTAAAGGACAACGGAACCGGGGTCGAGGCAACAATTCGGCAATCCCTTTTTGATTATGGTGTACAGGGTACATCGAACATTTCGAAAATTACTGGTAGCAGCCCCCTAGGAGGTGTTGGTCTTCACTATGCATTTCAACAGATAAATTATCAGGGGGGCGAATTGAAGCTTGATTGGACAAGTCATTTTCTTGACAAGCCAACTCCCCGAAAAACAGGAACCAGATTTAAGATTACTTTACCAAAATGGCCATCACAGAAAATCTGATTACTCGCAAGGTTGTGGAGGGTGATACCGCAAGCGAAGCCATATACTCCACCTGTGAATCCTACCGCTATGAGTTGACTAGGGTTTGGGATTCCAGTGGACCCCGAATTTTGTTTATCATGCTGAATCCATCAACAGCAACAGAGTATAAAAATGATCCAACAGTTGCCCGATGTGAGGGGCGGGCGAGGTACCTTCACTTCGGTTCCTACAGGGTATGCAATATATTTGCCTTGAGAAGTACCAATCCAAAAGAGTTGTACAAAAGTGACTTTCCCATAGGAATGGATAATAACGAAGCAATCAAACAGGGTTGTGTCTGGGCTGACAAGATTGTATGTGCTTGGGGAAATCATGGCGAGTTGCATGATCGTGGACGAGCGGTTGAAAATCTAATTCGAGGTATTGTTCAAAATGTATTCCACTTGGGTTTGACCAAAAGGAACATGCCCAAACACCCCCTTTACATATCCCATTCACAACCTTTGGTTCGCTGGATTTGATATGTGAAAACATTGATGGGACAAGAAGATTAAGTAATCAGGTATGAGACAATGAAATTCATTTTGGTTCGCCATGGCAAGTCCAGTTGGGATACCAACCAAACCGACCATGATAGGCCCCTTGCCCCAAGGGGGATAAGGGCTGCGGAGAAAATTGGCCGCTGGCTGGTTTCAAAAGGACATTTGCCCCAAATGGTACTTTGTTCAACTGCCACGAGAACAAGGCAAACCTGGGAGGGTATCAGTAAACTTGTACCAGCACCTATGGAAGAAGTATTTGTTTCTGCACTTTATGGTGCTTCACCGGGCATGATGTTGAAACATTTGCAAAATGCTAAAAGCGGTTCCGTTATGATGATTGGGCATAATCCCGGGAGTGCCGAACTTGCCAGCATTGTTTTACGGACGCCACCTCAGTCATTGCAGTTTTTCCGTTTTCCGACCTGCGCAACTATGGTTTGCGAGTTTCCAAATAACGAGTGGAAAGACATCAATCCAGGAGAAGCACTTTTGTTGGATTTTGTTGTTCCAAGAGAACTTTAGATTCTGACCTGAAATTGCACCCAGATCCATTGGGAAGCAACCATTTGAGTCAATTTACGATTCATGTAGTAAGATGCCTACTCCAGGCAGGAACAAAACCGCGTGGGCCAGAATATGGGAGTTTCAGTGTCCGAGAATCTGACTCAGGAAAAGTTTTGTTCTGTCGCTTTGGGGATTGTTGAAGAATTCCTCTGGCTCATTCGACTCAACGATTTGTCCTTCATCCATGAAAATTACCCTGTTGGCAACCTGCCGGGCAAATCCCATCTCATGGGTAACACAAAGCATGGTCATGCCATCCTCAGCCAGCTCGATCATGGTGTCGAGAACTTCCTTGATCATTTCAGGGTCAAGGGCTGATGTTGGTTCATCAAATAACATGATACGGGGTCTCATGCACAGGGAACGGGCTATGGCAACCCTTTGCTGTTGCCCACCTGACAATTGTCCGGGGTACTTGTAGGCTTGTTCGGGTATCTTGACCTTTTCAAGAAAATGCATTGCCGTTTTTTCTGCTTCATGTCTCGGTACCTTGCGAACCCATATCGGGGCAAGAGTACAGTTTTCCATGACCGACAGATGGGGAAACAGATTGAAATGCTGAAAACACATGCCAACCTCGGATCTGATCAGGTCAATGTTCTTGAGATCGGAGGAAAGTTCCGTTCCTTCCACGATGATGGAGCCCGATTGATGTTCCTCAAGTCTGTTGATACACCGGATCAAGGTTGATTTACCTGAACCTGAGGGGCCACAAATGACGATTCTCTCACCATTGTTGACGGAAAGATTAATGTCTCGTAGCACGTGAAACTTGCCAAACCATTTGTTCATGTTGGTAATGACAACGGCTGGTTGGGAATCCTGTTCGGGATTTGACTTTTTTTCCAAAACTTCTTGTTGCACTGGTTTTTCCTAGTTAACGGTGACCTGTTTCAAGTTTTTTCTCAAGATAGATTGAGTAGCGGGACATGGCGAAACAGAAGACAAAAAATACAACTGCCACAAAGGCATAAAGTTCCCACACAATACCATTCCAGGCAGTATCAGATCTGATTGCTCTGGATAAGCCAATCGGATCCAGCAAGCCAATGATGGATACCAGGGTGGTATCCTTGAACAATCCAATAAAAGTGGAAACTATTCCCGGTATGGAGATTTTCAGTGCTTGGGGCAACACAATCAAACGCATGGATTTCCAATAATCCAATCCCAAGGCATCACCGGCTTCATACTGGCCCTTGGGAAGTGCTGCCAATCCACCTCTAATTACCTCGGCCATATAAGCTGAAGCAAACAATGTAACCATTATCACGACCCGAAGGATTATATCGAAATTGGTTCCCGGGGGCAGGAAGTAATTCAGGAGTGTCGAGGCCACAAACAAC
>WTGT01000340.1 GCA_011523445.1 Paracoccaceae bacterium | reverse complement strand
TAAGATCAATCGGGCTTTGTCTATCGCATCTAGTAGTCCATGGGTAGGTTCTCCATTTGGTGGCTGTGTTGTGTGAACAATACTTGATTGATTATTGCTATTCGTGATTGAGAGAGTGCGATTAAATGAAATTCTTTCAATAAGCGCTAGTGGACCAAAATCTAGTGATTTTGAACCGGCGGCACATGCCATGCGCCACAAAGGCATGACATGTCTGTCCAGCATCCAGAGATCAACGAAATCATGCTCTTCCATTCGGGTGGCAGCAGCCAGAGTTTTGTTCACAGCCAGGTCAACGAAATGGAGCCTTTGGCCGAAATCCGGATCAGGAACAGGAGCGAAATATTCAAGATTTAGTGCTTGTGTCCATTGGAGCAGCGTAGTGGATACCCCTGGTCTCATTACTCGACATTCTCGAAAGCCAGTGTAGGTTTTTGTTTCCTGTACAATCAACCCGGCATCTACAAGGACCTGTTTATCAATGCGCATAACAGGTTCAGGATCACCGGTGATGAAAATATCCTGATCATCTGACAATCGCATTCCGTGATATTGAATTGCCGATCCTCCTGCAAAAGGGCTGGACGTCGCTCTATTGTTACGAATTAACTCCAGTATTTCCTTTTGAAAATCATCAAGGGGCAATGAGTTCATCCCATTCAGTTTTTTCCAGAATTTTCGCTGCCAGTCGGGCAGCATTGAGATCACCGTAATCCTGAAGACCTCCAGCAATTCCCCGCAAACCACTTATAGTTGCATGCCCAGGTACACTCCAAAGACAAATGTCCCCATAAAAATCATAGGCTTGCTTTCGCAAAAGCAACAATTCTTCACCGATATCTTCGTATTCCAGATCGATACGGAACCGTTTTGCACGTTGTTCCGCCATGCAGTGAAAACGCTCCGGGATCGGTATTATTCCTGTATAATTATGCGGCCAGCTTGCTTTACCCGCAAGTTGTTTGCTTTTTTGGTCACTCTTGTTGACAGGTTGCTTCGTGGAATTTCTGCAGGCCGTGAGCTCATCAAGAGACATCCCTAGTACACAGGAGAGAGCCATAACTGTACTGAGTTTAGGTTCATTCTTGCCTGCCTCGAGTTGGCTTATTTGGGGCTGGGTGAGTTGACTAAGCTTGGCCAGATCTTTCTGGGTTAAATTACGTGCCCGGCGGGCTTCCTTAAGGTTCTCTGCAAAATCCATATATAGAAAATATATAATTCATTTATATTTTTATAGTACTTTGGGGAAATAAACACCTATTTTCACCCTTGATGTGAAATTTCAAGAGGTTTACTAGCCGATCCAATTGTAACTTCACCCCAATTCCATTCCGGGGCATTCACTAACGTGCCCAATGGTCATGATTCAAACCAAAATGTTCGTTTTGGGGTGTCTGACGAATATGGCTGATAACCCCCATAACCATCAAGATGCATCTACCTTGATGGTTATAATGTCTGAGTCGTGATATTGTTGGTGATGAACCGAGGAAGCAAGGTGGCGAAGCATTCTCAAGGAAACTTCCTTTTCCATGGAGACCACTTCAGGATGATCGCCTAGCGAGGAAATTCTGTCTTCAAGATTATTTTCATTCACAGCAGCTATGACTTCCAATTTTGCCACGTTTCCTTCTTTTTGAATACTCAGTAAGAGAACGCGATCACTACGATCTGGGTCCCTATCAGTATCAGAAAGGGTGTGCAACGCTTCTTCTGCAACTGCATCAAGCCTTTCCAAGGCTTGTTTATTCAATTGGTTTTTCTGTGCAAACTTACCTAGGAACTCCCTCATTTGGTGTAAGGAACCATTTGAGAAGGGTACTTTTAGCTTATACCTGCGTGGTGCCGTCAATTCCTGATATAGGGTTAACAGGATTGCAACAAGACCACCAGCTGTCATGCCATTTTCAAATATTCCACCAGCAAGGCCTGCCAAGAGTTCTGGGAAGATCAGGTCGTTCTGGCATCCTACCCCCACCCAAAATGCCACACCTACGGTCAATGCCTTGCGATGATCAGTCGCATCTTGAATGACCACTCTCATCCCAACCACGAACAACATTGCCAATAAAACGGCAATGTAGGATGCAGCAACTGGACCAGGAATTGCCAATACAATAGCAAGTACCTTGGGGACAAATGCCACCAGGACAAAAGTGGCCCCAAGTGCCACTCCTACACTGCGAGCACCAACACCTGTCAAGGCAGTAACCGAAATACTCGTAGAATATGTGGTATTAGGAACAGTTCCTATTAATCCCGATAGCAGGTTGCCCAGCCCATCTGCTCCGACAGCGCCTTGTACGGATCTGTAATCTATTGCCCTTGGGGTTCGCCACGAAACCCTCTGAATTGCCACTCCGTCACCCAACGTTTCGATTGCCCCAACCAGGGTCACAAATATGAAAGCCGGTAACAAAGTCCAAAATGCAGGACCAAAAGACAAGTCCATTCCTGGCCACCGCCCCGATGGCAATCCTATCCAACTCGCATCCCTTATACTTTGGAAATCATAAATACCATAATAACTTGCTACAATACTTCCCGCCACAATGCCAGCTACTGGTGCCCACAGTCGCCAAAAACCTCGGGCCCTTAAGGCAATCAAGCAAATTACCAATACCGTAACGGCAGCAGAAACATGAGCCGAAGGGTCTGGAGCATCGCTTGGAACATCTGTCAACTTTCCAAATACAAGCGGCATGACCGTTACAGGTATCAGCATAATTACAGTTCCCGCAACAGACGGTGTCAGAATTTTGCGAAACAGGGATAATCTCCAGGACAACAAAAACTGAAAAATGGAGGAGATAACCACCAAGGTTGCCAGCAAAGCCGGCCCACCTTCCACAATGGCACTGACACAGACTGCAATAAAGGCCCCGGATGTACCCATCGCAAGTACATAACCAGCACCGATTCGACCCACTTTCACAGCTTGGATTACAGTTGTAATTCCACTGACAAGGACAGCACCAAAAACCGCCCAGGGAATGTAGTCTTCATAACCCCCAGCTGCCTGAATAACAATGGCAGGTGTTAATACAATGCCAGCGATACAAAGTATCGCAAGTTGAATACCCAACCCTGTGGAAAGGGAAACCGGGGGAATTTCGTCAGCCTGGTATCGAATACTGGCTGTTTGTTTAGAATCTGTATCTGACATCAGTTGATCTCCATGAAGGAATCCTGAATTAAATTATTATTAAGACATAAGTACATAAGTATTGTCATTTAGCAACTAACGAAAGCCATGTCTTGCAGGATTTATGTTTGAATGGAATAGTCAAATTATTTTCATCTTGGTTTGTAAAGTAAATTATTGTTCGAAAAATCCCCGCTGTAAATACAATCATTCCTTGGTATAATTGAGGTAAAGGTAACTGCATTACACCATTCTAATCAGGCTGCCATTAAGCAATGGTATTATTGTTAATACTAATATGATGGAACAAATGGCAGAAACAATAAAATTATCCCCTATTCTGAAAAATTAATTGTCTGGATTGCATTTACCATGAAGTTTTATTTGAAAATATTTCCATTCGGACTTAACCTAAATCAACGGCTGTTTTTCTGGATCTTGATATATTATGACAATTGAAACCGTTCCCTTCGAATCAAAAGAATCGGAATTAAAGAGGTATATAAAACCTTCCCTTATCAATACCATTCCCCATTATCTGCCCCTTGGTATTTTCCCATTGATCTTTCTTGCTGCCATCAATGGCGGATGGTGGTTGCTTCCTGCCTTCATTTATATGAGCGTGAGTGATTTTTTTGACAAATTGCTGGGTGTGGATGGTAAAGTTCTTGATCCCTACAATACCCCTGAACAACGATTGTTCTGGCACAACCTGCCTGTATGGATTTGGGCTTTCCTTTGGCCGATTACCCTTTTGTTTTGCATGTGGCAGATTTTGGTAGCAGGTCATTTGTCTATTTGGGAAAGCATAGCCATGGCCATAATCTTGACCATGGAGGCACAAGCTGTTTTCGTCATAGGCCACGAAATGATTCACCGGAGAGTCAAATGGGAGAGACGTGTTGGAGAGTTTTTGCTTGCATCCGCATCATATCCCACATATGCCACAGAACATGTTTACATACATCATGCCAAGGTTGGAACGCCTTATGATGTCGGATCAGCTCCCAAGGGTGAAAGTTTCTGGAGTTATCTCCCCAAGGAACTTGTCAGCAATATAACCAATTCCTGGGCACTTGATAAAGATCGCCTGGCACGACGCGGACTTCCCGCTTGGCATTATTCGAATCCCTTCTGGCGCTATGGGTTTGGGCTTCTGTTCTGGTATGGTGCCGCATACCTCATGGGGGGAATATGGGCCATACCCATTTTTATATTTCTGGGATTTGGTTGTGTTTTCTCAATGAAACTCTCCAATTATCTTCAGCATTATGGTTTGCGTAGGGTCCTGCTGCCTACTGGAAGATGGGAAAAAGTGGCCCCTCGTCATTCATGGAGTGCCGATTTCAAGTTCAGCAATTGGATGTTTTTCAACATGCAAAGACATGCCGACCATCATGCTACCGCCTCAAGGCACTATCCCTTGCTGCAAGTTCGGGGACCCGAGGAATCTCCTGAACTGCCCGGAACATATGGGGATATGATGAAGATTCTGTTGAGACCCAAGAAGTGGTTCGAGAAAATGGATCCTCTAGTTGAACAATGGCGTGAATATTTTTATCCCGATATGGATGATTGGAGCGCCTATGACAGCCCCGTAGCCATGACAAGACCTGATGATTTTCCAGCAATCGTTGAAATTTTTGACGCCTCACCCAGACTGGCCAAATGGATTGAAAGCCATCCTAAATTACTTGATAGTTTGAAAGCAAAGGAGTTTATTGATCTCGACCTACCAAAAGGATTTGATGCTGATCCTGAAGTTGATTCATTGATACGCAAAGGATTGGCAAGGGTTTACTGGACTTATGAAATGGATGTCCAGGAAATCAAGGAAAGAATAGGCGAATGGCCTGCTGCTGATGCTGATGAAACTGCCCAGATTGTCCAGGATTGGACAAATGACAAGGCCTTTCAAATTGGTATGCATGTGGTTAGGGGTAATTTGACACCCGTCGAGGCTTCCAAGGCTTATTCAAATTTGGCCGAAGCTTCTGTTTCATCTATATTCGAAGCTGTGGTTGCCGATTTTGAGGAGCGGATGGGGGCTCTTCCATTTTCAATAGCAGCAATAGTTCTCAATGATCTGGCTACCCGACAAATCCAGCTTGGGTCTGACCTTGAGCTGGTACTTATCTATGACGACATGGACAATGACAAGAGTACCCGACTGGATCAGAGATTCAGGGAGGCATTGAACATTTTGACGGCTGAAAGCTTGATATTCGAGCCAGTCAGAAACAATTCCAATTCGATTTCATCCCTTAAATTAAGCGAGTTGGAAAATTTCGGTACAAGGAATACTGATCAAGCCATATCAATTCTTACCAAATCCCGTTGTATCTACACAAATGGTACAACTGACATGGCCAAGATCTTTGATCGTGAACGTGGCAAATTAAAGGATGCTTATAACATCGAACATCCTCCTCTTGATAATTCAAGTACAAGTCAAAATACCGAAACTGATGTTTCCATCAATAAAACCTTGAAGGATGTCGTGAAAAAGGTGGATCAGATTGCACGCTTCTTTCAATTGTCCTCAACAAATGAGGAGTTGCACAACGAAGCATTAACTGCTGAGAATATACTTGCCAAGGTGGGTGAGGAAAAAATGGCCCAAGTGGCTTCAAACTTGAGGGAAATACAAGGAGCAGTATCGCTGGCTGGAGGTGAGGATATCGAAAGTTGCTCTAAAAGTGTCAAGTCACTTGTGGCAAAAACCTGTGGTCATGAAGATTTCGCCGACCTGAAAACCATTGTTGAGGAACAGGCAGCAACTACTGTAGACCAAATCAATTCAATAACTCAATAACCATGAACATTCCATTGGTCTCAAAGAGACTTTGAGATTTTGAACCTCATGCAATCCATTTTGACTAAATCTACAAGGGCCGATCGTGGATTTATCAACCGTCCTGTACTCACACCACATCTGCAATTCCGTCTACTGGAAAACAAACAGGTCTTGCTGGTTTCGGAATTTTTCAATACATTGATAAATGGCGAGATATATTGTCATCTCCTGCCTCTTCTTGATGGATCTCATACCATAGATCAAATCGTAGCCAAACTTGATGATGTTCATTCCAAATCAGATATCTTTGGTGTGATTTTTTCCCTTTCGGCAAGGGGGTATATTGTATCTGCCGAGCACTCATTCAATCAGGGACAGGCAGCATATTGGACAAATTTGGGAACATCTCCCTGTTGGGCCGAAGAAAGACTTGGGAATACCCCAATAGCTATAGCGGAAAGCGATAGCCTTTTGATCCAGAAGATTTTGGAAGCAGGTGTTACCATTGATCACGATAAAGCACAGTTAACTGTGGTAACATGTAAAAATTACCTGGATTCTCACCTTCAGGAATTAAACAAGTTGTATCTGAACCAGAAAAAACCATGGATTTTGGTTAGACCTTCCGGCATTGAACCGATGTTGGGGCCCGTTTTTGGTTGCAATTATGGAAACGCCTGTTGGGACTGTCTTGCAACCCGTCTTCGATGTCATCAGGAAGTGCATGAATTCCTGAGAAATGTTGGTGGACAACAGGCAACATTTGATACCGTACCCCTAAATCCAGATTTGCAGGACTCGGTTTACCGGCTTTTCGCAGCCGAAATCATGAAGTGGATCGTTCTTGGGAACACAACTTTGATTCACAATCATGTCATGGCATTTAATACGGGCAAGATGGATATTTCCTGGCATAAGGTGGTAAAGAGACCTCAATGTGTATATTGTGGTGATAATTACCTTAATGACCCCAATCGTGAACCCCTGCCCATAATTTTGGAATCAAAAACCAAATCCATATCGCATGGGGAAGGAACACGAACGGTTTCTGCAGATGTAACTTTGGCAAAGTACAAGCATCTGGTAAGCCCCATTAGTGGAATTGCCTCATGGTTATCCCCTAGAACCGATGAAACAAATGGATGGCTTCATGTCCATTGGGCAGGTAGCAATCTTGGATTGAAGATAAAAAGTTTGAACTCCCTCCGCCGTAGCCTGAGAAGTAAAAGTGCTGGTAAGGGTTCAACACGTACGCAATCTGAAGTCGGCGCCCTTTGTGAAGCAATTGAACGATACTCGGGTGGCTACTTTGGTGATGAAATCCGAATTAACAGGGCATTCGAAGATTTTTCAGAGGATGGTGATGCCA
>WTGT01000144.1 GCA_011523445.1 Paracoccaceae bacterium | reverse complement strand
CCCTTTGACAACAACTGGTTACGTTCTTTTTCAGCTCGTTGGATATTCACTGCTGTTGAATGGAGTTTGCCATCAAAACCAATCAATTGGTCAGCAACACGAGCGATCTCCCAATTGCTGTCAATCTTTCCCCATCCTGCCATGACCAAGCGGGTACCAGATACTGTCGGCTCCATTGTTATCAAACTATGTGCCAATAGTGCAGTCGCTGCCGAACGGTATTGACCTGCGGTACAATGGATTAGAATGGAAGGAGCACCTGCTTCCATCCATTCCCTAAGAAAATCAATAATTTGACTTACATTGTCCTCAGTAGGTTTTTTGTACCTGAAGTCATCCTGTACACGTCGGTCCCAGTCAGTCATCTCGAAACCCCGGGCAATGATTGGTTCATCCCCACGAACATCATGAATCATTTCAAAATCTGTTTCATCAAGTTCATAGCCAACAGATGCAAAGAAGCGAATTTCAGGATGGTCACGGAGAATGTCTACACGAGAATGCCTGCTACCAATGTAGATCCCCGGTGCTTTTTGATCTTCATAAGCCTTCAGACAAAATTTTCTCCGACACCTTTCCGGCCCTTCAGCTGGACGATGCAATGGATAACCCTTATTGGGCGCATGATGGCAAATTTTTGGAAATATTCTACCAGTATTGCCTTGTTCAAGATTACATTTTTGATAGAGTAATTTATCCAAATGTGACCAATCGTTTTTATTTACCATAACCAACTACATCCTTTTATTTGAACATTATTTGTAACTATTCAGGTCAGGAACTTGTCAATATATTTAACTTCAGTAGATTGTTTATCCATGTCATGAAGGTTTTAGAATTTAACAGACAAAAATGTACCGGATTATGTAAATATATTGGAAGAATCCGATTTTATCCATTTTTTAGGGCACTCAGGATACCTGAATAGTTACATACAAACATTATTTATCCATTGGGTTCGAAAATAAACTAAGGTTCTATGTTCTATGTAAAATCTGGAAAATCTCATACAATGGTTTATAAGAATTTGACATTGCGCCAATCAAAGCCAACAGCCGTTTTTGACATCAAATGTTCCAAGGATGATTTGGAGAAACTAAAAATACCCAATTTCCCTCCAATACCGGCAACTCCAAATACCAGAATGGAAAATAATGGCGATGAATTATACTGGATTGGCAAAAAGAATTTTCTTTTGCTCACGGTCTTATCCGGGGAGAAAATGTGGCAAAAAACACTTCAGGAATTTGAAAAAAATGGTCATTTTACCCAAGCACTCGTTTCAGACATTTACATGTTTTTTGAATTTAAGGGTACGGGTGTAAATGATTACCTAGCAAGAATAACATCTTTGGATCTAGATAAACTGAATACGACAAATGTCTGTTTTTCCCAAGCACTAGGGCTGAAGGTGCTATTCATCAAAAGGGAAATTGGGTTCGAGTTGGCATTCGAGAATTGTTACAAGGAAATGGTTCTGGAACAGTTTCATCAATATTTGGAATAGCCAGAAACGGCTTTAATTGTGTGTAAATAAACAGAAAAAGCTATCCACAATAAAATGAATT
The DNA here is from genome assembly GCA_011523445.1 of Paracoccaceae bacterium. Lineage (GTDB taxonomy): Bacteria > Pseudomonadota > Alphaproteobacteria > Rhodobacterales > Rhodobacteraceae > MPNP01. The sequence continues at coordinate 5,750 of WTGT01000144.1, read as the reverse complement.
GCGGTCAACTTTCCATGAAATTTGCTTTGAAAAAAACTTTATTAGGTAATATTTAAAGGCAACCGATATGTTCGGTTATTTGAAAACCAAATTAGGATATTATGATGAAAAAAATTTCTATGTTTGCCATGGCAGCTCTTCTGTCATTCAGTGCTCAGTCAAAGGCTGATGAAGTAAAAATCGGAATACTCTTATCGTTTACCGGACCAATTGAAGAATTGGTGAGTCCGATGGCAGAGGGTGCCGAGTTTGCGGTCGCTGAAGTAAGCGATTCAGGTCTCTTTTTGGGAGGCAGTACAGTCACTCCAGTCAGAGGCGATGCAACTTGTGTTGATGCCGGTGCAGCCACAGCAGCTGCCGAAAGACTTGTAACCGTTGACAAGGTCAGTGCCATAATGGGTTCTGATTGTTCAGGTACCACCGGGGCCGTTTTACAGAATGTTGCCCTGCCCAATGGTATAGTCATGATTTCACCTGCTTCAACTTCACCAGGATTCACCACGGTTGAAGACGATGGTCTATTTTTCCGTACGGCACCCTCTGATGCCAGACAGGGTGAACTGATGGCTGAAATCATTACCGAGAGAGGATTTGGTTCAGTTGCCGTAACCTTCATAAACAACGATTATGGCAAGGGATTGGCCGACAGTTTTGCAGCAGCCTTCGAGGGAATGGGAGGTGAGATTACCATCAATGCACCACACGAGGTTGGCAAGGCTGATTACAGTGCCGAAGTGGCTGCCTTGGCTGCTGCTGGAGGCGATCTCATGGTTGTTGCCGGTTATATCGGCGAAGGTGGTAAATCCATCGTTCGAGGTTCCATTGATGCTGGTTCCTTTGATACTTTTGTATTTCCGGACGGCATGTATGGTGATGGCCTTCTTGATGATTTTGGCAATGAGCTGGATGGATCCTTTGGTCAGGCACCAGGTACCGATAGCCCGGGGTTAGCCACCTTTGCGGAATTGGTATCCTCGGCCGACATTAATGGTGAAGGTCCATTTATCGGCGAATCCTATGATGCTGCCGCCCTGATACTTCTGGCCATGCAGGCTGCCGGTTCTTCTGAAAGCAGCATGTTGAAGGAAAAAGTCATGGATGTTGCCAATGCTCCAGGAGAGAAAATCTATCCCGGTGAATTGGCCAAGGCATTGGAAATATTGGCCAATGGTGGCGAAATTGACTATGTCGGTGCAAGTTCGGTCGAACTCATTGGACCAGGTGAGTCAGCTGGCAACTACCGTGAGTTTGAGGTCCAAAACGGTGCCTGGGCGACGGTCGCATTCAGATAAGTATAAACTGGATACATGGTAAGGCAGGTTTCTGACCTGCCTTACCATTCTGGTCTTTCAATTGGTTCTTTCTGTCCGAAACCTCAGTAAGAAATTCGGTGAATTTACTGCTGTAGACAATGTATCGTTTGATATTGAACTGGGGTCCATAACCGGTTTGATCGGTCCCAATGGGGCTGGCAAGACAACACTGTTCAATACCATCAACGGATTTCACCCGCCCACTTCGGGAACCGTCTTTTTGGACAACATGGATATAACCGGTTTCCCACCACACAAATTGTTTGCTGAAGGGGTTTTGAGAACCTTTCAGAAAGCCCATGAATTTTCTTCCCTCACTGTCTGGGAAAACCTGATGGTCGTACCCGGCAATCAAATCGGCGAACGCATAGCCCAAACTTGGGTTGGCAGAAAAGGAATTCTTCGGCAGGACGGGGAAATCAAAGCCCGTGCCAGGGAGGTCCTGGAATTTCTTGAATTGGAAGATGTTGCCGATTTACCGGCAGGAAATCTTTCAGGTGGGCAGAAAAAACTCCTTGAACTGGGTCGAACGATGATGGTTGATTCCAGAATTGTTTTTCTGGATGAGGTCGGGGCAGGGGTCAATAGAACGTTGTTGAAGAAAATTACCAAGGCCATCCAAAGTTTGAATCGGGAATACAATTACACCTTCTGTCTGATAGAACATGACATGGACTTCATAGGGGCATTGTGTGATCCGGTCATATGCATGGCTGAGGGCAGAATTCTGACCCAGGGTTCGATGGCTGAGGTTACCAACAATGAAGATGTAATTCATGCCTATCTCGGGGCAAGAACCAAGGTAAAGACCATTTTGTGATGGCCTACCTGAATTGTACCAACCTGACTGCAGGATATGGAAGTGGAGACATTATCACTGATTGCAACCTTTATGCAGACATTGGCAGGGTTTCAGCTATTGTCGGACCGAATGGAGCTGGAAAATCCACTGCTATGAAAGCCATTTTGGGACTGGTAAACTTGTCCCAAGGAAGTGTCATTCTTGATGGCAAGGAAATCTCTTCCCTGAGCCCACAGGACAAGATTGCTGAAGGCATGGCTTTCGTTCCCCAGATTGAAAATGTATTTCCAAGTTTGACCGTCGAGGAAAATCTGGAAATGGGTGCTTTCCTCAGAAGGGATGACATCACTCAATCATTGCAGGAAGTGTTCGATCTGTTTCCGATACTTGGGGATTTCCGTCGCAAGAAGGCTGGTGATCTATCCGGAGGTCAACGCCAGCAGGTAGCAGTAGGACGGGCCCTCATGACGCAGCCCAAAATGTTGTTGCTCGATGAACCTTCGGCAGGTGTATCGCCCATAGTAATGGACAATTTGTTTGACATGATCATAAAGGTCGCAAATTCAGGCATTGCCGTGATGATATGTGAGCAGAATGCCAAACAGGCGTTGGAAATAGCTGATGTTGGTTTTGTCTTGGTTCAGGGAAAAAACAGATTTATCGATACCGGCAAGAATCTTCTGGCCAATGATCAGGTACGAAAATCATTCTTGGGTGGATAGCTGAAAATGATAGATCTAGTTAATGCCTTGACATTGTTGGCAAACTATGTCCTCGTACCAGGAATTACCTATGGTAGCCAGTTGGGATTGGGTGCCTTGGGGGTAACCATCGTTTATGGCATTCTACGTTTTTCAAATTTTGCCCACGGTGATACGATGGCATTCGGCACGATGGTTACCATCCTCTTGACCTTGTGGATTCAATCGCTCGGTATAACCTTTTATCCCTTGCCTACTGCCTTGTTGATGATACCCTTTGGAGTGGTTATAACGGCAATCCTCGTTCTCGGCATTGACAAGGCTGTCTATGCCCATTTCAGGCAGGTCAACGCACCGCCGGTGATGTTTGTAATTGCTTCGGTTGGTGTGATGTTCGTGTTGCAGGGTTTGCTCCGGCTGATCATCGGACCAGATGATCAGTCCTTTGCCGATGGGGCAAGATTCATAATCAGGGCAAGGGAATTCAAGGAATATTTCGGATTGTCGGAAGGCTTGTCGATCAAAGTCACCCAGTTGATGAGTTTGGTAGTTACATTCCTTCTGGTTATCAGTCTGTTCTGGTTCCTTCATCGGACAAGAACAGGGAAATCACTACGGGCATATTCTGATAATCGTGATCTGGCCCAACTTTCCGGGATCAACCCTGATAGGGTGGTCCTTTATACTTGGGTATTGGCAACGGCCCTGGCTACCATAGCCGGAGTTTTATATGGGCTGGACAAGAGTTTCAAGCCCTCGGTTTATTTCCAGCTTCTCCTGCCCATTTTTGCCGCGGCCATCGTGGGAGGTCTTGGCAATCCCTTTGGGGCTTTTGTTGGAGGATTTGTCGTTGCCTTTTCGGAAATAGCCATAACCTATGCCTATAAACGGTTTTTCGCTTACCTGCTGCCCGAAGAGCTGGAGCCAACGACGCTATTACAGCTCCTTGGAACCGAGTACAAATTTGCAGTCAGTTTCCTCATTCTGGTCATAGTTCTCTTGATCAGGCCTTCTGGTATATTTGCCGGGAAGACAGCATGAATATTCTTCACGAAAATCGAAGGTTGTTCTGCTTTGGAGGTATGGCCCTTTTGTTGCTGATCGTTGGGTTTTTTCAGAGTTGGAACCTGATGTTCCAAATTCTCAATTTATGCCTGATCTCGGCAGTAATGTCGCTGGGAGTAAACATTCAATGGGGGTATGTCGGCCTTTTTAATGTTGGCGTTATGGGGTTTGCTGCTTTGGGAGGGCTGTCGGCAGTTTTGATTTCTACGAAACCGGTTCAGGAAGCCTGGCAGGCTGGTGGGACCAATATTCTGATCTCCCTGTTTATTGTCCTGATCGGGGCAGGGTTGATCTTTTTGGCCCGTCATAAATTATCCCGCAAGGCAGCAAATTACTGCACATTTCTTTTGGTTGTCTTGACCTACTTTGCTGCCAGGTATTTCTATATCCCAGGCACCAAGGCCGTTGAAGCTGTTGATCCTGCCCTGACCGGTTTTCTGGGAGGTCTGGGTCTCCCCATTATTTTCTCCTGGTTGGTGGGTGGTGTTGTGGTGGGTGTGCAGCATGGTTCATTGGCAAGATTACCTTGGGGCTGAGATCGGATTATCTCGCCATAGCAACCCTGGGAATTTCGGAAATATTGATTCTCGCGATCAAAAATGAGGATTGGCTTGCACGAGGTGTAAAGAATGTCATCGGGTTGTCCAGACCTGTTGCCTATGAAAGGGACTTGCAAGCATCTGAATGGTTTGTCAACCTGGCGGAAACGCTGGGCACGGATTTGATCACCCTTTCCAGCCTATGGGTAAAAATCAGTTATACGCTTTTGTTTCTGGGGTGTCTGGTATTTCTCCTGATCCTTGCTGAACTTGCATTGAAATCACCATGGGGAAGGATGATGAGGGCAATCAGAGATAATGAAACCGCCGCTCATGCAATGGGCAAGGATATCGTTGCACGTAAACTGCAGGTTTTTGTATTGGGATCAATGGTTGTAGGTATCGGTGGGGCCATGCTAACCACCTTGGATGGGCAATTTACACCCACAAGCTATCAACCCCTACGATTTACTTTCCTTATCTGGGTCATGGTAATCGTCGGTGGTTCAGGCAATAATTGGGGTGCAATTCTGGGTGGTTTCCTAATTTGGTTCGTGTGGATTGAAGCCGAACCTGTTGGGTTGTGGTTGATGGAGTTTATTACCTCGGGAATGGATGAACAAAGTTCATTAAAGCAACATTTGATCAGGAATGCTGCTTACATGCGACTGTTAACCATGGGTTTAATTTTACTCATTGTGTTGAAGTATTTCCCCAAAGGATTAATTCCCGAAGGTACAAGGTAGTTCCTAAATATAATGTGAAAATTGTCCAAGACAGGCAACAAAGTGTAATGTTATCAGAACGATGTTGAACCAAACTCAGAAGGAGAAACAGGTATTTATCAAAAGCTATGGCTGTCAGATGAATGTATATGACAGTGAACGCATGGCTGAAGCTCTGATACCAATGGGATATAAGTCCACATCACGAGAGGAGGATGCCGACCTTATCATTCTCAATACTTGTCATATCAGGGAAAAAGCAACCGAGAAGATTTATTCCGAGGTGGGCAGACTCAAACCCATTAAGCAAAAAAATCCTGATTTGAAGATCACTGTTGCAGGATGTGTTGCCCAGGCTGAAGGAGAGGAAATCATCAGGCGTCAACCCATGGTCGACATTTTGGTCGGACCCCAAGCGTACCATAAGCTGCCGGAACTGATCAAAAATCACGATAAGAAGCCGGTAGCACTTGACCTTGATCAAAGTGGTAAATTTGATTGGCCCCATCGAGGAACCCCAAATACCGTGAAAGTGTCCTCATTTCTGACCGTACAGGAAGGATGTGATAAATTCTGTACCTTTTGTGTTGTCCCATATACCCGAG